>NZ_JBWBWM010000028.1:0-109987 GCF_056174665.1 Bradyrhizobium sp. WYCCWR15520 | reverse complement strand
AGAAGCTCGCCAGCAGCGCAAGCGCCGTCGCCAGCCCATCATGCGCTGCGATCAGGAAATTGCGGCGGGTCAGTTGCGAAAGAGGCGTCATTCCAATGGCCGGATGCGGGAACGATCGGGATTCGCGAGGCGCGTCCCCTCGCCCGCTGATATCTTATCTCCGGCGCGCATGCCAGCGATCATGCCCGGGGCTGTTCCGGAGGATTCGGCAGCCCCGGATCTGGCGCGAAGCACCATGCCGCCAGCTACCCCGACGCCGAGCACATACATCCATCCCTCGTGAAAATCGAACAGATGCGAGTTGAACAGCGAACTGAATACGTTCTGCAGCACCACCATCAGCCCGATCCAGGCCGCTAGCCCCTCGCCGCGAAACAACGAGAAATGAAAAAACCACATTGCGTACAGGATCACGACCCCGACAGCACCCCACTGGACCGCGACGTTGAGGGTCTGGTTATGCGGGTTCCCGATCACCGCCCCCTGCGCCAACGCCGCAGGCCCGGTTGCCGCCGCCTCGAACAACCGTCGGGTCGATCCCGTGCCGTGGCCGATCACCGGCGCCTCGGCAAAGAACCGCAACGACTTCTCCCAGAATTCCAATCGCAGCCCGATCGACGTCGGCTGATTGAATTCCTTATAGATGCGGTAATCCCGCGAGAACTTGTCGGTGGTCGCCTGCAATTGCGGCGATAAGGTCCAGGCCAGCGCGCCGAGCACGACTGCGGCTATGAACAGCAGCATGTTGGTCCGCCACCTCAGATGCGCCATCGCGAACACGGCAAGCATGATCGGCAGCGTGACCAGCGCCGTGCGCGACACGATGACAAACGCCATGTTGAGGATGAAACTGGCCGCGACCGCGGTCAGCAACAATGCCTGTCTGATTTTCCCGTCTCGCAGCAATGTGATGATGGGGAAAGCGAGCACGACCGTGCACAGCACGAATTCCTGGCTCTGGTCGATGTAGTTTTTGACGAAAATGCCCCGCTCCGCATCGTCCTCCTTGAGCGTGAGGGATGGTTCGAGCAGCACCAGCCAGGATACCGGCACCAGCAGCGCGCAGGAAACCAGAAAGCCGACGAATACCCACATGCCGCGCGTCGAGCGTTCGAAATGATAGAGCAGGAACGGCAAAAAGAGCAGCTTTGTCGCCGGACTCAAAGCGTAGGTGCGTGCGTTCCAGGGCGCATCCGACCAGAGGGTTCCGATCGCGGCCAAAGCCACAAGCGCAATCGGAAGCGCACAAATCGGCCGCAGCAACGAGCGCAGGAACGGGCGCCATTCGACCACCGCGACGTGGGCGAAAAACCATATCGTCATGCCGATACCGACGCCGCTGGTCGACCACGGCAGCAGGACGGCAACCGCGACCGCAATCAGGTCAACGTTCAGCATCCGCGCCGCCGGATCGTGGCGGAACGCAAATATCCGAGAAAAAATCCAACTGATCGAGCGCGGCTCCCCGCGCTCACCGTCGACACTCATGGTCGCGTCACCGGATCCGCTTTCTCACTGCGTTGTTTGGCCGCGAGGGTCATGCCGCCGGCAACGCCGACGCCGAGCACGTACATCCATCCCTCGTGAAAGTCGAACAGATGCGAGTTGAACAGAGAGGTGAACATGTTCTGTACGACGACCAGCAACCCGATCCAGGAAACGAGGCCGTTGCCGCGGAACAGCAACAGATGCGACAGCCACGTCGCATACAACAGTATCACGCCTATGACGCCCCACTGCACGGCGACATTGAGCGTCTGATTATGAGGATTGCTTATAACCGAGCCAGCAGGCGATTCGGAGTAGTTGGTCGCAGCCCGCTCGAAGAGTCCGCGCAGCGAGCCTGTTCCGTGACCGAAGACCGGCGCCTCCGAAAAGAACCGCACGGATTTTTGCCAGAACTCGAGCCGAAGCCCAATCGATGTCACCGTTTGTTCCGTCTTGTAGAGCTGATAATCCCTGAGAAATCTCTTGGGGCCCCAGCGCAAGTCGGTCGTGGTGAACCAAAGGACGCCCACGAGAGCGATCATTACGCCTATGATGATCAAACTGGTGCGTCGCCTCAGGTGAAGCAGCGCAAACACCGCCAGCATGATCGGCATTGTAACGATGGCGGTCCGGGAGACGACTACGAACGCCATGTTTGCGATGAAACCGAGCGAAACTGCGCACAGCACCAATGCTTGCCGCATCTTCTTCACCCGCAGCAGACTGACGATCGGATAGATCAGCGCGATCGCGCAGAGTGCAAACTCCTGACTCTGGTCGATGTAGTTTTTGACAAAGATGCCGCGATACGCATCTTCACCTGGTTTGAGCGAGAGGCTTGGATAAATCGCGACCAGCCACGACATCACCATCAGCAGCGCGCAGGACACCAGGAATGCGATAAAGACCCACATCCCCCGTGACGATCGCTCGAAATGATAGAACAGCGCCGGCAGCACCAGGAGCTTGAGGGCTGGACTGATGGCGGCAAGCCGCACGCTCCACATCGCGTCCGCCCATAACGTACCCACGGCGGCCAGACCGACCAGTGCGAGCGGCAAGTAGCAGATCGGCTGTTTCAGCAAACGCCCGTAGGCCCGCCAGTCCATCACCCAGGCCACGGCGCCGAGCCAGCAGAGCACGAAGATCGCCAACACCGTCGTCGACCAGGGCAGCGCAAACGCGGCCAGAATGGCGAAGATATCCGCGATCGTCATCCACAGCGCGCGGTCACGCCAATATCGTCGCACCAGGGACATCGGTGGCACCACAGCACTAACGCTCACGCATTGTCTCCCCGTGCGCGGCCGACCAGCGACGTCGTGCTGTGGCCTGGCAGAATGTCGACGAGCATCACCTCGCCGCCGGTAGCCTCGACGATCTCGTGGCCGACGACCTGCTCGCGGGTGTAGTCGCCGCCCTTGACCAGCACGCTTGGCCTCACCTTCGTAATCAGTTCGATCGGCGTGTCCTCTTCGAAGATCGCGACGAGATCGACCGCCTCCAGCGCCGCCAGCACTTCGGCGCGCGCCCGCTCGTCCTGCACCGGGCGCCCCTCGCCTTTCAGCCGCTTCACCGAGGCATCGCTGTTGAGGCCGACGATCAGGCGGTCGCAGGCGCCGCGCGCGGCCGTCAGCACCTTGACGTGGCCGGGATGCAGAATGTCGAAGCAGCCATTGGTGAAGCCGATGCGCAGCCCCTGCCTGCGCCAGTCCAAAAGATGCGCATCGAGATCGCCGCCGGCAGCGACGATTTTTTCCTCCGCCGCCAGCGAGGCATGCGGCAAGATTTTCCGCCGCAGTTCCGCCGGCGTCACGGTAGCGGTCCCCTTCTTACCGACCGCGACGGCCGCCGCCGCATTCGCCATCCTGAGCGCCGTCTCCCAATCCGCCCTGGCCGCGAGCGTCAGCGCCAGCGCCGCGGCGACGGTATCGCCCGCGCCCGAGACGTCGCGCACCTTGACCGGCAGCGCCGGCACGTGGATCGCCTCGCCGCCGCGCACCACCAGCGTCATGCCGTGCTCGCTTTGCGTCACCAGCATCGCCTCGCAATCGGCGAGAACCATCGCGTCCTGCGCCGCGCCGGCAATGTTCTGGTCGCTGTCGGCGCGGCTGCGGGTGGCTTCCGCGAACTCCTTGCGGTTGGGCGTCAGCAGCGTGGCGCCGCGATAGATCGCGAAATTGGCGCTCTTGGGATCGACAATCACGCGCTTGCCGAGCTTCTTCGCGGCATCGATGATGTTGCGGATGACACGCGCCGTCAGCACGCCCTTGGCGTAGTCGGACAGCAGCACGATATCGGCGCGCGCGACCTGCGGCAGGATCGCATCGATCAGCTTTTGCTCGACATCGGCCGCGGCCGGCACGGACAGTTCCCAATCCGCGCGGAGCATGTGGGTGGAAAAATGCTCGGAAACGAAGCGCACCTTGCGCGTCGTCGGGCGCGAGGAATCGGAGACCAGCACCGCCTCGATGAGCTTCTCTCGCGCCAGATTGGCTTTCAGCTTCGCGCCAGCCTCGTCCTCGCCGATCAGGCCGATGAAGATGCAGCGCGCCCCGAGAGAAGCGATGTTGCGCGCGACGTTGCCGGCGCCGCCGACATTGGTCTCGCTGCGCTGGACGGCGATCACGGGCGCCGGCGCTTCCGGCGAAACGCGCGACACCTCGCCATAAACGAATTCGTCGAGCATGAGGTCGCCGACGCAGAGCACGGTCTGACGCGGGATCGCCTGGCTCAGGGCTTCGAAATCGAACATCTGTCCACCTTAAAGCCCGTCAGCGAAAGCGATCGGCGCGGTCGAGAAAGGCCTTCACATAGGTCTCGACCGCGTCTTCCAGCGCAGTGAAGCCGCCATTATACCCGGCGCGCAGCAGCCGATCGACTTCGCTCTGGGTGAAGTACTGATAGCTGCCCCGGATCTGCTCCGGCATGTCGATATACTGGATGTTCGGCGTGATGCCGAGCGCGGCATAGGCCGACAGCATCAGGTCGCGGAAGCTGCGCGCGGTGCCGGTGCCGACGTTGAAGATGCCGCTCACATCAGGCGTCGACAGCAGCCACATCGTCACCCGCACGACGTCGTCGACATAGATGAAGTCGCGCCGCTGGTCGCCGTCGGCGATTCCTTCGCGATGGGATTTGAACAGTTGCACGGGACGCCCGGCCTTGATGTCGTCGAAGCGCCGCGCCAGCACGCTCATCATCGTGCCCTTGTGATACTCGTTGGGGCCGAACACGTTGAAGAACTTCAACCCGGCCCATTGCGGCGGCAGCCGTTCGCCGCGCGCGGCGCGCTCCGCCACCACCATGTCGAACAGATGCTTGCTCCAGCCGTAGAGATTCATCGGCCGCAGCTTCTTCAGCGCATCCATGGACGGGTCGTCGCCAAAGCCGCTGCTGCCGTCGCCATAGGTGGCGGCCGAGGACGCGTAAATCAGCGGCGTGGCATTCGCCGTGCACCAGTCCAGGAGCCGCATCGACAGGCGAAAATTGGTCTCGATCACCAGGTCGCCGTCGGTCGCCGTGGTCTCGGAGATGGCGCCGAGATGGATGATCGCCTCCAGCCGGCGGCCCTTCAGCCAGTCCATCAGTTCCGCGGGCGGCACGAAATCGGCGAGCCGGCGCTTGGCCAGGTTGCGCCATTTGCCGTCGTGCCCGAGCATGTCGCACACGGCCACATCCCGGCCGGCGTCATTCAACGCCGCCACGACGTTCGACCCGATAAAACCGGCACCCCCGGTCACCAGCAACATGCCATCCCCTGCCTCGATTGTTCGGCGAAAGCTTTGCCCCACTCCCAGGCGGCAGGCAACTTTGCTTCTCTGGCCGAAGCAAAGGCCATCGACCGGCTTTACCTACTGATGCGGAGCGGTTACCGACGGTGCCGTAATCGGTTAGCGGCGCACCAGTCAAGATATGAATTTAAATTCATCACATGAAATCGAACTGGAGGATGCCGCCGATACCAGGCCGATCCTGATCGTCCCCTATATGTGGATTGGCGACTTCGTTCGCGGCCACACGGTCGTGCGGGTCCTGAAACAGCGCTGGCCGAACCGCCCGGTCGACCTGCTGGTCACCCCCCTGTGCGCGCCCCTGGTCGATTACATGCCGGGCGTCCGTGCCGGGATCGTCTGGGACCTGCCCCGCAGCCGGCTTGCCATCGCCAAGCAGAGGGGGCTGGCCGCTGAACTCCGCGCCCGCAACTATGGAACCGCCCTCGTCCTGCCACGCACCTGGAAGGCGGCGATTGCTCCGGCGCTCGCCGGGATCCCCGAACGGGTCGGCTTTTTTGGCGAGGTGCGATTCGGGCTGATCAACCGGATGCGCTGGGGCGAAAAGGCCCTGCCCCGCTTCATCGACAAGAACGCCGCGCTGGCGCTGCCATCAGGCGCGCCGCTGCCGCCGGAATGGCCGGTACCGCAGCTCGTGATTCCGCCGGAGGAAGCCGCCCGCTGGCGGCAGACGAATGGGCTCGGTATGGGTCCTGCCGTGGCGCTGGGCCCCGGCTCCGTCGGGGCTTCAAAACGATGGACCTATTATCCGGAAGCCGCGCAGCTCCTGATCGAACGCGGTCTCGACGTCTGGGTGGTCGGCGGTCCCGGCGAGAAGGCACTGGCGCAGGAAATCGTCTCCGCCACCGGCGGCAGGGCCCGCGACCTCACTGGCACTGATTTGCGCAACGGCGTTCTGGCGATGGCAGCAGCGAGCGTTGCGATCTCCAACGATTCCGGCCTGATGCACATCGCGGCCGCGATCGGCACGCCGACCATGGGCATTTTCGGTCCCACCAGCCCCTATCTCTGGGCGCCGTTGAACGGCCTTGCCGCGACGGTGCTGCAGACCAAATCGAAGCTGTCCTGCCAACCCTGCCAGCGCACCGTCTGCACCATGAACGATCACCGCTGCATGCGCGACATAGCAGCGTCCGAGGTGGCCGACATCGCGCAGCGCGTGATGGCTCAGTCAAGCGCCCGATAAACCGCGGCGATCGCGTTCGCTTCCGCTTCCAGACTGAATTTTTCAATGACGCGCTTTCGTGCGCGCTCGCCCATCGCAATCGCCGCTGCCGGATCGCGCATCAAGGGCTCCAGCGCCGCCACCAGCGCGTCGGCATCGCCCGGCGGCGTCAGCACGCCGGTTACGCCGTCCTCGACCACGAACTGCGCTGCCCCCGCGCGCGCAGCCACCAGCGCCGCGCCCGATGACATCGCCTCGATCAGCGTCAGGCCAAAGCCTTCGTTGCGCGAGGTGAAGGCGTAGATCGTCAGCCGCTGATACCAGCGCTGCACTTGCTCGATTTCGAGCTCGCCGGTGATGACGATGCGCGATTGCAGCCCGGCGGCGTCGATCTGTCGTTTCAAGCCATCGGCAAAACCCCGCTGCTCCGGCACGACCGCGCCGACGATGACGGCGGTGAAATCCGGATAGCGCGGCAACAGCCGGCACATCGCCTCGACGAAAACATCCGTACCCTTTTGCGCACGCACCCGGCCGAAGCAGCCGATGGCGTAACGTCCCGGCAGTTTTGCCTCCGCAAACGCCACCGCGCGATCGGCCGGCGGCGCGTAGCGCATCGTATCGACGCCGTGCATCACCACCGTTGCCTCGCGCTTGAGAAACGATGCCGACAGTTCCGATGTCGCGATGACGGCGTCCATCTGCCGGATCAGCCAGCGCGTCAGCCGCTTGTGATGCCGCTGTGCGGCGGACGTAAAGACCAGTTTCAGCGGCCAGCCGAGCGCGCGCAGCAACAGCCCTGCGATCATCTCGTCATTGCGCCGCGCATGCCAGATCAGGGAGGTGCGGCGACGCCACAGTTTCAACAGATCCGCAAAACCCATCCGCGCGATGCCGTGGGGCGCGTGCGGACCCAGCCATGCCGCGCGGTACATTGTGGCGAGTACCGGCGCCACCATCCGGTTGGTGGCGGTAACGCCGGAATAGCGCCTGTGCAGATTCGGCACGATCAGTTGCAGATCACTGGCCAAATTGTTCTCGCTCGGTACGTCCGGCTCCGGTTGGGAAGGTTCCTATACGCAACATTAAGCATAGTGGCCAGTTCGCCCGCGCCGAAACCCCCTCTTCACCGCAGCCCCGCTAGCATCGCCACCAAATAAATCGGGAGAGGTGGCCTATGACCGTGCTCGTCACCGGCGGCGCCGGCTATATCGGAAGTCATATGGTTCATGCGCTGGTGGATGCCGGCGAAAGCGTCGTCGTGATCGACAACCTGTCGACCGGTTTTTCCGCCTTCCTGCCGCGGCCCGTGCCGCTGTTCATCGGCGACGCCGGCGACGAAAATCTCGTCGAGGGCGTGATCGCCCAGCACCGCGTCGAGAGCATCATTCATTTCGCAGGCTCCGTCGTGGTACCGGATTCGATGCGCGATCCGCTCGGCTATTACCGCAACAACACCGTGACGACCCGCAGCCTTCTGAATGCCGCGGTCAAGGGCGGCGTCAACCGCTTCATCTTCTCGTCGACGGCCGCCGTCTACGGCAATCCGGACCAGGTGCCGGTATCGGAGCATGCGCCGACGCGGCCGATGTCGCCGTACGGCTCTTCCAAGCTGATGACCGAAATCATGCTTCATGACGTCGCCAGCGCACACGACATGAAGTATGTCGTGTTGCGCTATTTCAACGTCGCAGGCGCCGATCCGCAGGTCCGCTGCGGGCTTTCTACCGTCGGCGCGACGCATCTGCTCAAGATCGCGGTCGAAGCCGCCACCGGGCAGCGCGCCAAGGTCGACGTCTACGGAACCGACTATCCGACGCCGGATGGAAGCTGCATCCGCGACTTCATCCATGTCAGCGATCTCGCGCAGGCCCATCGCGCTGCGCTGTCATACCTGCGCGACGGCGGAAATTCGATCACGCTGAACTGCGGTTACGGCCGAGGCTATTCGGTACTGGAGACCATCGAGGCCGTGCGCCGCGTCTCGATGCGCAATTTCGCGGTTCAATACGCGCCGCGCCGTCCCGGCGACATCATGACCATGGTCGCCGATACCAGCCGCATCCGCGCCATGCTCGACTGGACGCCGCAATACGACAATCTCGAGACCATCGCGGGCCATGCGCTGACCTGGGAAAAGAAGCTGTTCAGCGAGCGCGGCGGCCTTCCGCAGCACGCGCAATCGGCGTGAAATCAAGCACTTATAGGGCTTGAAAAAGCCCTGTTAAGCAGGCAAGGAGGCATCGCACGAGCCCTGACGCGCCGGTTCGCCCGGCGCCGTCGATGGAACGCGGATGACCGAACTTCCAAGCAAACCGACAAGAAAAATTACCGACGATCCCTACGGCGCGGCGATCCTGATTCGCCGCCTCGTCATGGAACAGGGCTTCGTCTACTGGCGGCGCTATCTGACCGCGTTCGCGCTGATGGGGGTGGCCGCCGGCGCCACGGCGGGCTCCGCCTATATCCTCGGGCAGGTGATCAACCAGGCCTATATCGACAAGAACGTCCTCGGCATCGCCATTCTCTCCGGCGTCACCGTGGTGCTGCTGTTCATCAAGGGTCTGGCGACCTACGGCCACACCGTGATCCTGTCGAAGATCAGCAACGCCATTCTCGCCAACAACCAGCGGCGGCTGTTTGCCAAGCTGATGAGCGAGAGCATCGGCTTCTATTCCGAACGGCATTCCTCCGAATTCCTGGCGCGGCTGACGTCGGGCGCAAAATCCATCACCGATGTCCTGACGCTGCTGATCAATGCCGTCGGACGCGACGTCATGCTGCTGGTCAGCCTGATATTCGTGATGGTGACGCAGGATCCGGTTTTATCGTTTATCGGACTTGTGGTGGTGCCGCCGGCGATGCTGATCCTGCGCAAGCTGGTGAAGCGCATCAAGGGCCTCGCGCACAACCAGTTCACCGGCAGCGCCGACATCATGGAGACCATGCAGGAATCGCTGCAGGGAATCCGCACGGTGAAGGCGTTCACGCTGGAAGACACCATGCAGCGGCGCATCGACGAGAACATCGCCGCCGTCGAGCGCAACGCCAACAAGATGGCGCGGGTCTCCAACCGCTCCAATCCGTTGATGGAAATGCTCGGCGGTTTCGCCGTCGCCGGCTGCCTGCTCTATGGCGGCTACAGCGTGGTGGCGCTCGGCGCCACGCCCGGGCAATTCTTTTCCTTCATGACGGCGTTCCTGCTGGCGACCGAACCGGCCAAGCGGCTGGCGCGCCTCAACATCGACCTCAACAGCCAGTTGGTCGGCGCGCGCATGCTGCTCGAAATCGTCGACAGCCCGGCGAGCGAGCCTGCCGACAACGACAAGCCGGCGCTGAAGCTGTCGAACGCGCGGGTCGAGTTCCGCGACGTCAGTTTCTCCTACCGGCTTGACGAGCCGGTGCTGAAGAACGTGAGCTTCGTTGCCGAGCCCGGCAAGACCACCGCCCTGGTCGGCCCTTCCGGCGGCGGCAAATCCACGGTGCTGGCGTTATTGCTGCGACTCTATGAAGTGAAGCAGGGCGAAATCCTGATCGACGGCCAGGCGATCGCGGGCGTGTCGCGGCAGTCGCTGCGGCGACAGACCGGCTATGTCGGGCAGGACGTCTATCTGTTCCGCGACACCATCGGCGCCAACATCGCCTTCGGCAAGGAAGGCGCCAGCCAGGACGAGATCGTGGCGGCCGCCAAAGCGGCCTGCGCGCATGATTTCATCATGGGCTTTCCGCTCGGCTACGACACCCCGGTCGGCGAGCACGGCACGCAGCTCTCCGGTGGTCAGCGCCAGCGCATCGCAGTCGCCCGGGCGCTGCTCAAGAACGCACCGATCATTCTCCTGGATGAGGCCACCGCGGCGCTGGATTCGGAATCTGAAAAAGCGGTGCAGGAGGCGATCGAACATCTCTGCCGGAACCGTACCACCATCGTGATCGCCCATCGCCTCCACACCATCATGCATGCCGACGCCATCCTGGTGGTCGAGGCCGGCGAGATCGTGGAGCGCGGCCAGCATGACGATTTGCTGCGCCGCGGCGGCCGCTATGCTTCCTTCTTCCGCCTGCAGCAGCGCGATGCCGGCCATCCCAGTCTGGCGCCAGTCAGCGCAACCGCGTAAAAGCGACCCGCCGGATTTCCACCTGTAACCATCCGAGACCTTTTTCATGAACGCAGCCTCTTACGTCATTCCCGCAATTCCGCAGCCCACCCTTCCCGTCGTCGGCGAGACCGGCACCTATCCGGTGCGCCGCATCTGGTGCGTCGGCCGCAACTATCTCGAGCACATCCGCGAGATGGGCAATGACGAGCGCGCGCCGCCGTTCTTCTTCGGCAAGCACGCCGACATGCTGGTGCCCGACGGCGCTACGATTCCTTATCCGCCGCTGACCAAGGACCTGCATCACGAGGTCGAGCTGATCGTCGCCATGAAGAGCGGCGGCCTCAATATTCCCACCGAGAAGGCGCTCGACCATGTCTATGGGTACGCCGTCGGCATCGACCTCACCCGCCGCGACCTGCAGATCGCCTCGCGCAAGAAGGAGCGGCCGTGGGAAGTCGGAAAGTCGTTCGACTATTCCGCGCCCTGCTCCGCGATCCAGCCGGCTGCCAAGATCGGCCACCCCACCAAGGGCAAGATCTGGCTGACGGTGAACGGCAAGGAGGCGCAGAAAGGCGACCTCACCGAACTGATCTGGAACGTGCCAGAAATCATCTGGCAGCTCTCGCAGCAGGTCAAACTCGCCGCTGGCGACATCATCATGACGGGCACGCCGGCCGGCGTCTCGCAGCTCCAGCCCGGCGACCAGATCGAATGCGGCGTCGACGGCGTCGGCACGCTGAAGGTCAATATCGGCAAGCCGGAATAGGCCGCCGCCTGCAAGCTCTCACGAATGAAAAGCCCCGGACCTGTCCGGGGCTTTTTGTTGATGCGTAGGATGGTGGAGCGACTTGTTCGCCGTAGCTCAAGCGAAGGCGATACCCATCAGCTCCCACCGATAATTACTGAAGGATTTCGCGAGGGTTCAACCGCTCGCCGTCATCGAGTGCATTGATGGGTATCGCTGCGCTCCACCCATCCTACGCGGTCCTCGACCGCTATCGCGATGGTGCGGCGCGATTTGGCGCCGCTTCCTGAAAGTCCCGGGTTCAGATTTCCCGGAACGACACCAGGCGGCGCCGCGCCTCGTCCCATAACACAAGCCGCACACATCGGAAGCTCTGCAGGAGCGTGATGCGGCCGACGTCGCGCAGTTCAGGGTAGTCGCGCAGCACGCGCGGCAGCCGGTAATAGGGAATACGGCTGGAGAGGTGATGCACGTGATGAATACCGATATTGGCCGTGAACCAGCGTAGCAGCGCCGGCAGTTCGTAATGTGAGCTGCCGTGCAGAGCGGCTTGATGCAGGTTCCAGCTCTCGTCGCGCTCCCAACTCGTGTGCTCAAACTGATGCTGCACGTAGAACAGCCATACGCCGGCCGTGGCGGCGAGAAGTATGATCGGAAGGTGCACGAGCAGGAACGCCTTGATGCCGATAAACCAGGTGAGAACAGCTACGATGACGGCAATCGCGAGATTGGTTGCCATTGTACTGGCCCAGGGCTGCCAACCATTGCGCATGAGGCCAACGGGAAGCCTCTGTTGCAAAAGAAACAGGTAGGCTGGTCCGACCCCGAACATGATCAGCGGGTGTCGGTAAAGACGGTATTTCAGACGACCCCACCAGGAAAGGGCGCGATATTCGCGCACTGTCAGCGTATCGAGATCGCCGATACCGCGGCGATCGAGGTTGCCGGTGGTGGCATGATGCGTCGCATGCATGCGGCGCCAACAGTCGTAGGGCGTGAGCGTGAGCACGCCGATGACGCGGCCGACCCAGTCATTTGCCAGACGGCTGGCGAAAAAGGTGCCATGACCACAGTCGTGCTGGATCATGAACAGGCGCACGAGAAAGCCGGCAGCCGGAATCGCGATCAGTAATGAAGCCCAAGCATAGCCGAGGGAAAACGTGAACCAGGCCGCGGTCCACAGAATTGTGAGTGGCAAAGCCGTGATCGCCAACTCGCTAACGCTGCGGAGCCGATTTGGGGTGCTGTAGTCGTCCAAAATGCGCTTCCAGCGTCGAGCGTCGGGGACGTCATCGCCGCCATGGGCAGGCTGAAGCAAGCCAGGGCTGGCTTGCCCGTTAGAGGGCTGCGCAGCTCTCTTATGCACGGAGATATCTCCTTCTGACAGTGCACGGAAGATCGAAGCACCGAGGGATCGGCAACTTCGACAATTGATCGATTTTGGGAGAAGGGTCTGAAACGTGCGTGCCTGTCAGTAGCGCAAGGCAAAGCGGCCCAGTCGTTCGGCCAAGTGTCGATTACCGCATATGGACACGAATTGGGGTGGCGTCAAGGACTGCAACGCCGCGCTCCCGGAGTCCCCTTTGGTCAATTTTGAACATGCGCGCGATGGCGGATGACGTCCGCTTTGCCCCGGTCACCCGACACAAGCCGCCTTCTGGTTGCAAGATCCGCAAAACTGCCGCAGATTTTCGATATTGCCGATTAAAACGGCGAACATCGGATCGGAGGACACACATGATCAAGGTAAGCGTAATGTACCCCAATACGCCCGGCGGGCGCTTCGATCACGATTACTATCGCGACAAGCATATGCCACTTGTGAAAGCCCGCATGGGCGATGCGTGCAAGTCCTATACGGTGGACAAGGGCCTGGCCGGCGGAGCACCCGGCGCTCCCGCAACCTACGTCGGAATGTGTCACATCTTCTGCGACTCGATCGAGGCCTTCCAGGCCGGCTTCGGGCCTCACGCCAAGGAGATCATGGCCGACATTCCGAACTATACCGACCAGGCCCCGGTCATCCAGATCAGCGAAGTCGTCGTTGGCTGACTCCTGGCTCGCGATGTAGGGCGGGTTAGCGAAAGCGTAACCCGCCGATTTCGCGGCGTGCGCCTTGAAAGACGGATCTATGCCGGGCGAACGCAATCTCGCGACGTTGCTGCAAAATATGAAGCCCGAGATGCACGAAGGCGTCTTCGTCTTCTGCAGCATTTCGGGCGACGAGGAAATTCCAGCCACCCTCACCCCGGTGCACATCTTCCGCGAACGCGAGGGGACGACCTTCGTGGTGCGGCGTGAGGAAGCCGAAAGCGCCGGGCTCTCCTATCAATGTGTGTCGCGGCTGATCACACTGACGGTTCATTCCTCGCTTGAAGCCGTCGGCTTCCTGACGGCAGTCACCGGCCGCCTGGCCGAAGCCGGCATCAGCGTGAATGCCGTGTCGGCCTTCTACCACGATCATCTGTTTGTGCCGGAGCACAGGGCGGATGAGGCTCTGCGACATCTTCTATCCATGTCGAGGCAAGCGTAGCGCCGTAGCCCGGATGAGCGAAGCGAAATCCGGGAGGATGACATCCCTGCGAACTGATTTGCTTCGCGCGCAAGTGCATTTTCTATGCGCACCCTGCGACAAGATAACCCGAGGGCAAATCAATTCTGATTTTCCGAAATCGTGTCAAGTCCACGAATCAAAAATATTCCGCTTAACAGGTCGGGCAAATCAGTCGCATAACTCCGTCCGTCTCACGGCAAGATGAGGGGCGCTTCGCGATCGTCACGAACGTGCGGTGAGATGCGATGGACGCTGATGTCACGACGACGTACGTGACGTGAGGCGTACGGCGAAGTCGTGTGGTTCGGACGCCGCGGTGCTGGCGTTAAGTTTCACGAATTGTCTCGTGGAGCGACGGAGGCAAAAGAGCCGTTCTCCGGGGAGAGCACGAAGTAACGTAAAGCCATTGCGCAGGGAAGGCCGGAGTGTTTCCGCTGTACCTGTATGCTCGTGTGCGTTTTTCCTTATGCGCAACGGCACACGAGACCTCGGGTGCAGCAAGCACCCGGTCTTCCCTGCGCCCTCTGATTTCAAGGAGGGCGAAAGAAGATGCAAACCTCGGGCAAAACATGTCGCGAGATCGCGAAGCTATATCCACGTCATTGCGAGCGCAGCGAAGCAATCCATTGTCACCTCATGCGCGGAAAGATGGATTGCTTCGCTCCGCTCGCAATGACGGCGGAGAGGTCACGAGCCGCCCGCGCCTCAGCCCCGCAACGCCTGCAGGCCCTTGAAAGTCAGCCGCTTCGGGTCGCGGACACCGGCCAGATAGAATTTGCGGATGAAGGCAACCGCCGCCTCGCGGTCGCAATCGGTCAGCGCCACCAGGGCATCGACGGCAATTCGCTGGGCGTCCATGGGCTTCCTCGTGCTGTCAGGTGCCGCAAGACACGCAGCGTATCGGCACGCCGGTTAATCCGGCGTTAACCGTGAGGACACTTTGGACGATTCGCATTCAGCTACGTATACGCGAAATAACGCATGCCGCGTCCGGACGCAGCCGCCAGGCGCGACTTCACGAATACTGCATTACCCCGTCGTCGACCTTGCCGTAGCGCAGGGTAACGATGTCGAGCGCGTAGTTCTGGTACAGCCGCCACGGCCGCTTGGAACCCTGCTTGGGCAGTTTGGCGATCGAGCGCTGCACATAGCCGGAGGAGAAATCGAGCGACGGCATTTCAGTGACATCGGGATCGACATTGTGCGGCATGCACTGCTTGTAGCCGTTGCGGTCCATGTAGTTGATGAGACGGCAGGCATACTCGCAGGTCAGATCACATTTCAGCGTCCACGACGCATTGGTGTAGCCGAACGCCGAGGCCAGGTTCGGAATGTCCGAATACATCATGCCCTTGTAGTTCAGCGTCCGCGCGAAATCGACCGTGCGGCCGTCCACGCTGACCTCGAGGCCGCCGACCACCTGCAGGACCAGCCCGGTCGCGGTGACGATGACGTCGGCCTCGAGTTCGCTGCCGTCCTTCAGCTTGATGCCGCTCTTCGTAAAAGTGTCGATCTCGCTGGTGACGACGGAAGCGCGCTTGTCGCGGATCGACTTGAACAGGTCACCGTCCGGCACCAGGCACAGCCGCTGCTCCCACGGATTGTAGCGCGGTGTAAAGTGTTTGCCGACGTCGTATTCCGGGCCCAGCGCCATCTTCACGCCGCCGAGGATCAACTGCTTGGCGCGGTCCGGCTTGCGCCGGCAGAGCTGGAAGAAATACATGCCGAACAGCACGTTGCGCCAGCGGATCAAATGATAGGCGAGTTTCGCCGAAAGATTCTCGCGCAGCTTGTTGGCGAGCGCATCTTCCGCCGGCCGTGCCACCACGTAAGTCGGCGAGCGCTGCAGCATGGTGACGTGGGCGGCCGTCTTCGCCATCTCCGGCACCAGGGTCACCGCGGTGGCACCCGAGCCGATCACCACCACCCGCTTGCCCGCATAGTCGAGATCCCTAGGCCATTTCTGCGGGTGCACGATCTGGCCTTCGAAATCCGCCGTGCCCGAAAACTCCGGCGTGTAGCCCTCCTCGTATTTGTAATAGCCCGAGCACATGAACAGGAAACTGCAGGTGAAGCGCACGGTCTCGGTCGCGCCCTCGCCCACCGTGCGTTCGGCTTCCACCGTCCAGCGCGAATCCGGCGACGACCACGACGCACGTTTGACGCGATGATGGAAACGAATCTTCTTGTCGATGCCGTTGTCGGAAGCGGTCTCGCGCACATAGTTCAGGATGCGCGGTCCGTCGGCGATCGCCTTCGGCTCGGTCCAGGGACGGAACGAATAGCCGAGCGTGTACATGTCGGAGTCGGAGCGGATGCCGGGATAGCGAAACAGATCCCAGGTGCCGCCGATGCAATCGCGTCCCTCGAGAATGACGTAGCTCTTGCCGGGACACTTCTCCTGCAAATGATAGCCCGCACCGATGCCGGACAGGCCCGCGCCGACGATGAGGACGTCGAAATGTTCTGCCGTATCGGTCATGGCGTTCTCCCTGCTCTCAGATGTAATGGTCAGCAGGCAGAAATTGCAACTCGCATTGTGAGCTTACCGCAGCGATACAGGCTGTATCGAAATTTGCTGTTGAATTTCAACCGTCGCAGGTTGTGCCGCAGGCAAGCAAAAAGCCCCGGATCGCTCCGGGGCTTGCTGGTGCTTTGGCGTTCACGTCAGGACGGCGCCTACACCGGGACGTCCTGCCTGAAATCAGTAGCGGTAGTGATCCGACTTGAACGGGCCTTCCGGTTTGACGCCGATATAGTCGGCCTGGTCTTTGCGCAGCTCGGTCAGCTTGACGCCGATCTTGGCGAGGTGCAGCCGGGCGACCTTCTCGTCCAGCGTCTTCGGCAGCACGTAGACCTTCTTCTCGTACTTGCCGTCCTTGTTGTTGGCCCAGAGTTCGATCTGCGCCAGCGTCTGGTTGGTGAACGACGCCGACATCACGAAGGACGGATGGCCCATGGCGTTGCCGAGATTCACCAGGCGGCCTTCCGAGAGCAGAATGATGCGGTGCTTGTCGGGGAATTCGATCTCGTCGACCTGCGGCTTGATGTTGGTCCACTTCAGGTTACGCAAGCCGGCGATCTGGATCTCGTTGTCGAAGTGGCCAATGTTGCAGACGATGGCGCGATCCTTCATCGCGCGCATGTGGTCGATGGTGATGATGTCCTTGTTGCCGGTCGCGGTGACGAAGATGTCGGCGCGGGGCGCGGCGTCTTCCATGGTGACGACTTCATAGCCTTCCATCGCCGCCTGCAGCGCGCAGATCGGATCGACTTCGGAGACCATGACGCGGCAGCCGGCCTGGCGCAGCGAGGCAGCCGAGCCCTTGCCGACGTCGCCGAAGCCCGCGACCATCGCGGTCTTGCCGGACATCATGACGTCGGTACCGCGACGGATGCCGTCGACCAGCGACTCGCGACAGCCATAGAGGTTGTCGAATTTCGATTTGGTGACGCTGTCGTTGACGTTGATCGCGGGGAACAGCAGCGTGCCCTTGTTCGCCATGTCGTAGAGGCGGTGCACACCCGTCGTGGTCTCTTCCGAGACGCCCTTGATGTTCTTGGCGATCTCCGCGAAGTAGCCCTTCGGCTTCTCCTTCAGCAGGCGCTTGACCAGCGCATAGAAGATTTCCTCTTCCTCGGACGTCGGCTTGTCGAGGAATGCCGTGTCGCCCTGCTCGGCGCGGTATCCGGCATGCACCAGCATGGTGGCGTCGCCGCCGTCATCGAGGATCATGTTGGGCGTGCCGCCGCCGTGCCAGTCGAACAGCTTGGCGGTGTAGTCCCAGTATTCGGCGAGCGTCTCGCCCTTCACCGCAAACACCGGAATGCCGGCGGCGGCAATCGCAGCGGCCGCATGGTCCTGCGTCGAATAGATGTTGCACGACACCCAGCGGATGTCGGCGCCGAGGGCTGCCAGCGTTTCGATCAAGACCGCAGTCTGGATCGTCATATGCAGGGAGCCGGCGATGCGGGCACCCTTCAGCGGCTGCTTCGGACCGTATTCCTCGCGCGTCGCCATCAGGCCCGGCATTTCGGTCTCGGCCAGCGAGATTTCCTTGCGGCCGAAATCGGCGAGCGAAATGTCCTTGACGATGTAGTCGGTGAAGGCGGGCTTGGTGGGGGCGTTCATGAGAGCGTCCTGTTGTTGAACTCGTCATTCCGGGTCGCCCAAAAGAGGCGAAGCTGGAATCTCGAAATGATGGATAAGGATTCCGGGTTCGCTCGCGGTCGCGAGCGCCCCGGAATGACGCAAAAGTCAGACCGCGCGCTTGAGCGGTTCGACGAGATCGGTCTTCTCCCAGGAGAAGCCGCCTTCATTGTCGGGCGTGCGGCCGAAATGGCCGTAGGCCGAGGTACGCGCGTAGATCGGCCGGTTGAGATCGAGATGGGTGCGGATGCCGCGCGGCGTCAGATCCATCGCCTTCGCAGCAGCCTTCTCAAGCACGTCCTCCGGCACCTTTCCGGTGCCGTGGGTGTCGATATAGATCGACAGCGGCCGCGCCACGCCGATCGCGTAAGCAAGCTGCAGCGTGCAGCGGTCGGCGAGGCCGGCCGCGACGATGTTCTTGGCGACGTAGCGCGCGGCATAGGCGGCCGAACGATCGACCTTGGTCGGATCCTTGCCGGAGAACGCACCGCCGCCATGCGGCGCCGCGCCGCCATAGGTGTCGACGATGATCTTGCGGCCGGTGAGGCCGGAATCACCGTCGGGACCGCCGATGTAGAACTTGCCGGTCGGATTGATGTGCCAGATGGTCTTGCCGTTGATCCATTCCTTGGGCAGCGCTTCGCGGACATAGGGCTCGACGATGTCACGAACCTGATTGGAGGAGAGGTCCTCGACCAGATGCTGGTGCGAGACAACGATCTCGCGCACGCCGACAGGCTTGCCGTTTTCGTACTGCACGGTGACCTGGCTCTTGGAGTCCGGGCCGAGCACCTTCTCGCGGCCGGAATGACGCGCTTCGGAAATCAGCCGCAGGATCTTGTGGGCATAGAAGATCGGCGCCGGCATCAGATCGGGCGTCTCGTTGGTAGCGTAGCCGAACATGATGCCCTGGTCGCCCGCGCCCTCTTCCTGGTTGCTGGGCTGCTTCGCATCGACGCCCTGCGCAATGTCGGCCGACTGCGGATGCAACAGGATCTCGATGTCGGCTTTCTCCCAGTGGAAGCCTTCCTGCTCGTAGCCAATGTCCTTGATCGCCCCGCGCACCACGCTTTCGATCTGGTCGTTGGTGACCGACGCCGGGCCGCGGGTTTCACCGGCGATCACCACCTTGTTGGTCGTGGCGAGCGTCTCGCAGGCCGCGCGGATCTGCCACGGATCGATGCCCGCCTTCGGCCCTTCCCGGTAGAACAGATCGACGATCTCATCCGAAATACGGTCGCAGACCTTGTCGGGATGCCCCTCCGAGACCGACTCGCTGGTGAACAGGTAAGACGCGCGCATCAAGCAAACCCCTCTTTTCGCCGTACTCCGACGGTTGTTCGTGAATGTGTTCCTGAAGTGTCAGTCGCGACGACGCGAGATGACATAGGATTCGTCGTAAAACCAAAGCCCATTATGCTTGCGCAGAACCTCTCGCGTGGCATCGAGGGTTCGGCTGTTTTCAGTCATTTCCGTCAACCGGTCGTCTTCAATTTGGGCGACATACACCGCCGCATTCCACGCTGCAAAGGCCGTCGAGGTTCCGATCGAGCCGGTTACCTCGTTGGGCAGCGCTTCCATATCATAACGGAAGATGGAACGGTTATCGGCGTAGGCATTAAAGTTAAGGTCGCGCCCGGCCGATCCCAGCTCGTATTTCACCGCGCGCAATAGCTCATGACGGCTCACGGCGAAAGGATTTTCTCCCGGCCACACCGACTGGATGATTTCCAGGCCCGGATCGTGGCCGTGGGAGTGAATTCCGATCAAACGGCCCCCTGCCCGAAGCGAGCGGGCCAGCGGCGCAATGATCCGCTTGGCGCGGAAATTCACAGAGGATTTGGCCCGGTACGGCTGGGACGCGATCACGAGGTCGAAATTGGCCTCGGTCCGGCCCGCCCGGGGGATGATCGAATCAAGCAGGAACCGGTGGTCCTCCCGGTACACGACCAGCGCTACCGGCCGTTCATAGATCGGCATGCCCGATTTGGGGCTGATATTGGCCCGCCAGTTGTGCTCCAGAAACGGCCCCAGTTCGGCGATCTGAGTCTCGAATTCCCCCGAAGAGGCCCCCCGCAGGGCGACCTCGTGCCAGAGCATACCCGCTGCGGCCGTGGGCGAAGCCGGCGTCAGCCAGGGCGCCTCGGCGTAATGCATGTTGGTCAGGACCACGACCGTCGCCGGGTGCTCGAACAGCCGGTCGGGCACCTTGTCGAGCGTCAGGCGGACATCCTCCAGGCTGAGCTCCTTGCCGGCGATATAGAACGGCATATGGGGAAAGCGGCCGTGCATCGAGCGCATCACTCGCGCCAGCACGGTGCCGTCGCCAATGCCGGCGTCAAATACCCGAAGCGCCGGCGGCCGCGGGTGCAGGCTGGAGAGCTCCAGCGCCACCCGCTCGGCAATCACCCGCTTTTCGCTGCAGGTATGGACGAACAGCAGGTATTTCTGCCGGTTTTCAAAGAAGCGGAAATTGCCTCTGGGATCGCGCTTCTCCGGCGGCACGTCGAGTCCGCGCGGTGGGGGCAGCGCGCCGGTGGACGCCGCGATATAGGCCTGGATGCGATCCAGCGTGTCGATGGTGATGCGTTTGCCTTCGCGCAGCCGATGCACCAGCTTGCCATCATTGACCACCCGCCGGCCGAACGTCGTCTCCGCCATGTCGGACTGACGGCAGAACTCGGTGATCTGGCTGAGGATCTGGTCGTTTTTCATCGGGCCAGGGAGCTGAAGCATTGGGAAGCGCCGGTGGGCAGCGTTAGGTGATACATATGTCCTACCACCATCTGCCCAACGCGTCTATGCTCCGAAAACCGGAGCAGTGTCATTGGAACCCGCCGCACTTGCCAATATACAAGACGATGAAATGACACTTTGGGGCGAGAATGCTTAGGCGATATTGCGCCGCCGCCTTGCTGCTGTTTGCAGCACAGGCCCCGGCAATTGCGGGTTATCAGGACGAAAATCCCGACCAGGTCTTTTCCACGGTTTACGAGCGACTTGGCGCACTGCCGGTCAAGGCCGCGCGCGATCCCAACGTCTGGCTTCGGCTCGAAGAGCTCAAGCGCGAGCCATGCGACCAGAAAAGCATCGGCGATCTCGCGCTGGCGCTGGACAACGCCGGCTACCGGCGAGAGGCGGCCAACGGGCTCTACAAATTCGTCATGAATTGCGGCGCGCCGGTCACGGCCCTGCACCGATCGATCGACATCTATCTGCGGCTGACCGACTATCCGAAAGCGGTCGAAGTCGCCGACGAATTCATCCGTCGCGCGCCGTCCAATCGCGAGGCGCACTATCTGCGCGGCATAGCCCTCGAAGGTGCGGGCGACCACCAGCGGGCGCTGGTCGACTTCGCCAATGCGATCGAACTGTTCGGCTCGGACAAGAAGGGAATCTCCAGCCGCGTGTTCATGCACATGGCGGCCGCCTGGAAGTGCAGCAGATGCTGACACGCGTGCGCGCCGAAGTCGTTGCCGCGACCAAGGGCAAGCAGGTGCCGTGGTCGAACTCGTCGCTATTGGGCGAGGTCTATCTGGCGGAGAAGTGAGGGTGTGACTTCACGCCGTCATCCCGGGGCGATGCGCAGCATCGAACCCGGGATCTCGAGATTCCGGGTTCGTCGCTTCGCGACGCCCCGGAATGACAGCCTGAGTTACTTTCCCCACACCTCGTTCGCCACTTCCACCGCGAGGCTCAGCTTCGCCCACTGCTCCTCCTCGGACAGGATGTTGCCCTCTTCGGTGGAAGCAAAGCCGCATTGCGGCGAGACCGCGAGTTGCTCAAGCGGCGCGAACTTGGCGGCCTCGTCGAGGCGGCGCTTGATGTCGTCCTTCTTCTCCAGCTCGCCGAACTTCGACGTAATGACGCCGACCACCACGACCTTGTTGCCCTTCGGCAAGTACCGCAGCGGCTCAAATCCGCCGGCGCGATCGGAATCATATTCGAGGAAATAGCCGTCGTAGTTGGTGTCGGCGAGCATGGTCTCGGCCACCGGCTCGTAGCCGCCGGACGAAATCCAGGTCGAGCGGAAATTGCCGCGGCAGACATGGGTGGTCACCACCATGTCGGCCGGCCGATCCGCCAGCGCGTAGTTGATGACGCGCGCGTAAATTTCCTGCAGGCCGTCGGGATTGTCGCCGCGATCGCGCGCCTTCTGCAACTCGTCCTGCGAGCAGAGATAGGCCCACACGGTGTCGTCGAACTGCAAATAGCGGCAGCCGGCGTCGTAGAACGCCTTCACCGCCTTGCGGTAGGTCTTGCCGAGATCGAGGAAGAATTCCTCGAGGTCAGGGTAGACCTCCTTCGAGATCGACTTGCGGCCACCGCGGAAATGCAGCACGGCAGGTGACGGGATCGTCATCTTCGGCGTGACGTGGGCTGTATCGGCATGCTTCTTCAGGAAGCGGAAGTGATCCAGCATCGGATGGTTGTCGGGAAAATCGAGCTTGCCGATGACGCGGACGGCGTCATGGCGGGTCTCGACGCCTGCGAACTGAATACCGGTTTCGGGATGGAAGAGCTCGCAGCCGGTGAGCTTGGCGAGAAAATCGAAATGCCACCAGGAGCGGCGGAATTCGCCGTCGGTCGCGAGCTTCAGGCCGATCGAGGCCTGCCGGTGTACGACCTTCTCGATCTCGAGGTCTTCGGCCTTGCGTAGATCCTCGGCCGTGATCTCGCCCTTCTCCAGCTTGGCGCGCGCTTCCTTGATGCGCGGCGGCCGCAACAGACTGCCGACCTCGTCGGCGCGGAACGGGGGCTTGGTTCTCTGCATGGTCTCAACTCCCATCAATCTTGTGCGCGGCAATCTAGTGCGCGGCGGCGCCGGCAACGCCGAGATAGCGTTCGAGCACCGCGGGATCGGCCTTCAACGCGTGGCTTGCCGCATCATGCACGATTGCGCCACGTTCCAATATCACAACCCGATCGGCCAGCCCCAGAATCTTTTGCGCGTTCTGCTCGACGATGATCGAGCAGATGCCGCCAGCACGGGTGATGGTGCCGAGCGCCTTTAACAATTCCTCAACGATGATCGGCGCCAGCCCCTCGGTCGGCTCGTCCAGCAACAGCACTTTTGGATTGAGGGTCAGCGCGCGGCCGATCGCCAGCATCTGCTGCTCGCCTCCGGATAGCTGGTTGCCGAAATTGCTGCGGCGTTCCTTCAGCCGCGGAAACATCTCGTAGACCTTTTCGACAGTCCACGGACCGGGCTGGGCCACCGCGGTCATGTTTTCCTCGACCGTCAGCGAACGGAAGATGTTGCGCTCCTGCGGCACCCAGCCGATCCCGGCCCGCGCCCGCTGGTCCGGGCGCATCGCCGTGATGTCCAGCCCGCCGAGCGCAATCGCGCCGCCGAAACGGCGGGTGATGCCGACGATCGAATTGATCAGCGTGGTCTTGCCGGTGCCGTTGCGTCCCAAGAGTGCCAATACCTGGCCTTCGCCGAGCGTCAGCGACATCGAAGGCAGCACCACCGCTTCGCCGTAGCCGGCGCGCAAGGCATCGATGGCGAGAAGATCAGACATCGGCAGCCTCGCCGAGATAGACCGCCTTCACTTGCGGATCCCGCGCCACCTCGTCCGGCGGACCCTCCACCAGCATGGCGCCGTTGACCAGCACCGAGATGCGGTCGGCGAACGAGAATACGAGGTCCATGTCATGCTCGATCAGCAGCACCGTGACGTCACGTGGCAGCGCCGCAACGGCGGCCAGAATGTCATGGCGCTCGCTCTCGGGCACGCCGGCGGCAGGCTCGTCGAGCAGCAACACGCGGGGCCTGGTCGCGATCGCGACCGCGATCTCGAGCAGGCGCTGCTTGCCGTAAGGCAGTGTCGACGTGGGCTCGTTCATCACGTCGAGCAGATGAAAGCGCCCGAGCGTTTCGGCGACCTCCCGGTTGACGTCGTTGCGCGTGCCCATCCGCCGCCACCAGTCGCCGCCGCGGCCGAGCCGTTCGGAGACAGCGAGTCCGATCGTTTCGAGCGGGGTCAGGTCGGCATAGAGCTGGTTGATCTGGAAGGTGCGCGACAGCCCGCGCAGCACCCGCTTGTGAACCGCAAGGTTGGTGATGTCATTGCCCTCGAGCAGGATTTGTCCGGCATTGGGCTTGAGCACGCCGGTCAGCAGGTTGATGACGGTGGTCTTGCCGGCGCCGTTCGGCCCGATCAGGGCATGGCGGGCGCCCTGCTCCACTTTCAACGACAGATCACGGGTGACCCGCAGGCCGCCGAAGGATTTTTCCAGCCCTCTGGTTTCCAGCACGATGGTCATGGCGCATCGCTTTCGGGAACGGCGACGACGGCCTTGCGTCCGAACACCTGACGAATGACGAGATTCGGCCCCCAAAGCACCCAGCGATGGATGCGCTCGCGGCCGATCAGCACCATCACCACCAGCACGAGCCCGATCCAGAACAGCCAGTATTGTGGCGTGATGGTCTGAAACAGTTCCTGCAGCATCTTGAAGACAACAGCACCGATCAGCCCGCCGTAGAGATATCCGGTACCGCCGATCACG
This sequence comes from Bradyrhizobium sp. WYCCWR15520, assembly GCF_056174665.1. Taxonomy (NCBI): domain Bacteria; kingdom Pseudomonadati; phylum Pseudomonadota; class Alphaproteobacteria; order Hyphomicrobiales; family Nitrobacteraceae; genus Bradyrhizobium; species Bradyrhizobium sp. WYCCWR15520. The sequence goes on along the minus strand of NZ_JBWBWM010000028.1, from coordinate 85,478 downwards.
AGCACCAGCATCAGATCGGCCGAGCGCTCAAAGGCGAACACATCGAGCGAGGCCAGCGCCGTGGTCTGTGTGAACAACGCCCCGGCGATGCCGGCGTAGAACGCCGCGACCGTATAGATCGCGATCAGGCGGCGGTTGACAGGCACGCCGATCGCGGACGCCCGCAACGGATTGTTCTTGATGGCGCGCAGCGACAGGCCGAACGGCGAATTCACGATCCGCCGCGCCAGCAGAAACAGCAGGAACAGCACGATCAGCGAATAGAAGAAGCCGGTCTTTCCGAACATATCGAACGCAAACATGCCGAGGATCGGCTGCATCTCGATGCCCTGCAGCCCGTCGGTGCCGCCGGTGATGTTGGAAAAGCGTTCCGCCAGCGCCTCAAGCAGCAGCGCGATGCCGAGCGTCACCATCAGCCGGGTCAGATCGACGCCGCGGATGACGAGAAAGCTGGTGAGGAAGCCAAGCACCATGGCGACCAGCCCTGCCACCACCAGCGCGATGACAGGCTCGTTGATGATCCCGTGCAGCGCCAACAGCCCGGCGGAATAGGCGCCAACGCCGAAGAAGGCCGCATGCCCCAGCGAAACGATGCCCGCGTAACCGAGGATCAGATCGAGCGACAGCGTGAACAGCGCCAGTCTCAAGATGTCGGTCATGATCAGATAGCGCGATGGGAACAGGAACGCGCAGGACAGCGCCAGGACCCAGAATACGATCTCGGCCGGCCGCCAGCGGGCACGGGCGATGGCATGGGAAGAGACGTCGGAAACTGCGGTCATCGCGGGCTCATCGCGCGGCGGCGCGGCCGAACAGACCGTTCGGGCGCCAGATCAGGATCACGATCATGATGGTGTAGATGACGAACGGCCCCATCTTCGGCACGTAATATTTACCGGCGACGTCGCCGATGCCGAGCAACAGCGAAGCGAGAAATGGCCCGGTGATGCTGGAGGATCCGCCGACGGTGACTACGATCAAAAAGTAGATCATGAACTTCAGCGGGAAATACGGATCGAGCCCGAGAATCTCGGCGCTCAGCGCGCCGCCCAGCCCTGCAAGACCGCAGCCGAAGGCAAAGGTGAAGGCGAAGACCTGCGGAACGTTGATGCCAAGGCCGCTTGCCGCGCGGGGATCGTCGACCGCCGCGCGCAGGCGGCTGCCAAAGCGGGTTTTCGCCAGGATCAATTGCAGGGCAACCGTGAGCAGGCCGCAGATCACGATGATCATCAGCCGGTAGCGGCCGATGCCGACACCGAAAAAGTCGAACTGCCCTTCGAGCGCCGCCGGCAGCTTGATGAAGATCCGCGACGATCCCATGATGTAGTCGACCGCCGCGACCGACATGAAGGTCAGCCCGATCGTGAACAGCACCTGGTCGAGATGGCTGCGGGTGTAGAGATGGCGGTAAAGTGTGCGCTCCAGCGCCACGCCGATCGCCGCGGCCGAAACAAACGCCAGCGGCAGCGCCGAAAAGAACGGCCAGCCCTGGTTGTTGACCAGCACCGCGCAGATATAGCCGCCCGCCATGGCGAAGGCGCCATGGGCGAGATTCACAAAGTTCATCAGGCCGAGCGTCACCGCCAGCCCGCAGGCCAGCACGAACAGCAGCATGCCGTAGGCGACACCGTCGAACAGGATGGTGAACAGCGTGGTCATGTAAAAAGCTTGGCCAAGGTCTGAAGCGAAACTGAAACTATGGCGTCATGGCCGGGCTTGTCCCGGCCATCCACGTCTTCCTTGCGACTTGCCGCGGAAGAAAGTCGTGGATGCCCGGGACAAGCCCGGGCATGACGTGGAGGGTGCAGTGCATGCGCCCCGGAATGACGGCTTCGCCATCACTTCTTCGTCTTGCCGGAATCCTTCACCGCCTCGAAGGTCGCGAACTCGACGTTGTAGAGTTCGCCGTCGACCTTCTCGACCTTGCGGATGTAGATGTTCTGGACGATGTCGCGGGTTTCCGGATCGATCGAGATCGGGCCGCGCGGGCTTTCCCACTTTGCGCCCTTCATCGCCTCGATCAGCGCATCGCCGTCGGTCTTGCCGCCGGTCTTCTTCAGCGCCTCGTAGATCAGGCGGATGCCGTCATAGCCGCCGACCGCCATGAAGCCCGGACGCTGGCCGAAGGCCTTCTTGTAGGCGGCGACGAATTCCTTATTGGCAGCCGAGGGATGCGCCGCGGAGTAAAGATGCGCGGTTACCGTGCCGAGTGCCGCGTCGCCCATGCCGTTGAGCAGGTCGTCGTCCATCACGTCGCCGGGGCCGATCACCTTGATGCCCGACTTGTCGAGCCCGCGCTCGGCATATTGCTTCATGAAGTTGCCGCCCTGTCCTGCCGGCACGAAGACGAATACGGCGTCGGGCTTGGAGTCCTTCATGCGCTGCAGAAACGGAGCGAAATCAGGGTTTTGCAGCGGCACCTTCACTTCTTCCACGATCTCGCCGCCCCCGGCGGTGAAATTCTGCTTGAAGAAGTTCAAGGCATCGTTGCCCGGCGCATAGTCGGAGGTCAGCGTCGCGACCTTCTTGATGCCGTTCTTCGCGGCCCAGTCGCCGATGATGGTGGACGACTGCGCCAGCGTGAACGAGGTGCGGACGATATAGGGCGAACGCTCGGTGATGATCGAGGTGCCCGCCGCCATCACGATTTCCGGGATCTTGGCCTGCGTTGCCAGCGGCGCCGCCGCGAGTGCCGCCGGCGTCACGCCGAAGCCAGCAATGAAATTGACTTTGTCGTTGACGATCAATTCCTGCGCCAGGCGCTTGGTGTTGTCGGGAACTGCCGCGTCGTCCTTGAGGATGACCTCGATCTTCTTGCCGGCGACGGTATCGCCGTTCTGCTGCATGTAGAGCTTGACCGCGTTGTCGATCTGTTTGCCGGTCGACGCTTGGCCGCCGGTCATCGGCAGAATCAGGCCGATCTTGACGGTCTCCTGTGCCTGCGCCGGCGCAAGCGCCAGCATCGCGGCGACCGAGCCTGCGGCCAGCAATAGTTGACTGCGAATAGACATGAGCATCCCTCCCCCTGATCGGCCTTGTGTCCTCGAACCGAGTCCCCGGCCCTTGATCTCACCATAACCCAGATTTTTCCGCCGGGTAGCGCGGCAACATGGCGTCCCCGGGCATCATGTTGTCAATCGGACGATGGGCGTGCCCGCGACGACGCGCGTCGCTTGCGCCCATCTATTGGGTATCTAAATACTATCGAACATCAGGGTCCGTGGGGAAGCGCCACCCATTTGTACGATTGTATAAATGAAATGGTGCTGTCAACAAATATGCGCGGCGGCAAAGTTCCTTGGATGGAGCGCCCTAAATCCATCACCCTTAACCGCCAAAGGCGTAATCTACTGCCGATGCCGACCAGCGCGCGCCATATTGCCACGATCGCAGCCGTTGCCCTCACGGGCTGCGGCCTGAGCGGCTGCGGGACCATCAACGAGAAACTCGCCGCCGGAGTCAGCGACGCCATTCCGGCCGCGATCGGCGGACTGCCGGCGGATGCGCCGCCGCGCCCGGGCACCGCAAAGTACGACGAGTACATGCGCGAGCGCGAGCGGAAGCGCCTGTTGCCGGCCTCCGAACGCGACAAGGAAGAAAAGTCGGCGCCGGCCGCGCAGGATGCGGCGCGCTAGAGCCCGATCAGTGATCAGGCTCTAGATTCCTTTTTTGATGCGTTTTCTTCACGCGAACCGGTACCCACTTCGCTCGAAAATGCTACGTCAATCCATGAACACGACGGTCTTGCGGCCGTTGAGGATCACGCGATCCTCCAGGTGATGGCGCATGGCGCGCGCCAGCACGCGGCGTTCAATGTCGCGGCCCTTGCGCGAGAGATCTTCGGGTGTGTCGCGGTGGCTGATGCGCTCGACGTCCTGGTCGATGATCGGGCCTTCGTCGAGGTCGCGCGTGACGTAATGCGCGGTGGCGCCGATCAGCTTGACGCCGCGCTCATGGGCCTGGTGGTAGGGCCGCGCGCCCTTGAAGCCCGGCAGGAATGAGTGGTGGATGTTGATGCAGCGTCCCGACAGCCTGGCCGACATCTCGTCCGACAGGATTTGCATGTAGCGCGCCAGCACTACGAGATCGGTCTCGGAGTCCTGGACGAGCTTCCAGACCGCATCTTCCTGCTCGCGCTTGGTTTCCTTCGTCACCGGCATGTAGTGGAATGGAATGTCGCCGAAATCGAGCGAGCCGTAGGTCTCGCGCGGATGGTTGGAAACGATCGCGGTCGGGATCATCTCGAGTTCGCCGGTGCGCCAGCGATAGAGAATATCGACCAGGCAATGGTCCGATTTGGAGACCAGCAGCATCACCCGGCGGCGGTTGGCGCGGTCGCGCATCTGCCAGTCCATGCCGAAGCGCTCGGCGATCGCGGCAAAGCCGGTCTGCAGCGCCTGCAGTTCGACGGCTAGGTCGGCGGCGGTGAACACCACCCGCATGAAGAATTTCTTGGTCTCGACGTCGTCGAACTGCTGGGCGTCCAGGATGTTCTGCCCGTTATGGGCGAGAAAGGTCGACACCGCGGAAACGATTCCGGGGCGATCCGGGCACGACAGGGTCAGGACGAATTGATGATCGGGCATGGCGGAGTTGATTACAATTCAGGCAGAAAGGTGAAATTTCGGATTTGCGCCCTGCTCTATCACCACAGACGCGCTTGCGCCAATCCGGAAACCGGAGGAAGGATGAACAAAGCACGCAGTATCTGCGTTGGAGCGAGATCATGGCTGACAGATTGAACGGCTACCGCATCCTGATCCTGGAAACGCGCGAGGAGGCGCAGTTTTCCCGCCTGCTCACCGAGCAGGGCGCCGACGTGTTGCAATGTCCGATGTTCACCATCCACGACGCGCCGGACCCGGCGCCGGTCGAGGCCTGGATCAGACGGGCCATCGAAAAGCCACTCGACGATTTGGTGCTGATGACCGGCGAAGGCCTGCGCCGGCTGATGAAGGTCGTGCGGCGCATCGATGCCGAACAGGCGTTCGTCGCCTCGCTCGGCAAGGCGCGCAAATTCGCTCGCGGGCCCAAGCCGGGCAAGGCGCTGCGCGAAATCGGGCTGGAGCCGGAGATGACGACGGAGAAGCCGACCTCCGAAGGCGTCGCCGAGATGCTGTCGCGGCTTGATCTCCGCGGCCACCGCCTCGGCCTGCAGCTCTACCCCGATAAGGATCACAGCGTCCTGATCGGCGAGATCAAGGCGCAAGGAGCTGAAGTCGATACCGTGCTACCCTATGCCTATGATGCGCAGGCCGCGGATGCCAACATCATCGCGGCGATCGACGAGATGGCGGAAGGCCGCGTCGATGCGATCGCGCTGACCAATCTCGGCCAGATCCGCCGCCTGATGGAAGTCGCACGGGCAAAAGGTTGCGAGGACCGGTTACGCGATGGGCTCGATCGCACCCCGATCGCTTCCGTCGGACCGGCGGTATCGGATGAACTCAAGTCTCACGGCCTGCGCACCGACATCTATCCGGCCGAGGACGCCTTCTTCATGCGGCCGCTGATCTCGGCGATGGCGGCGGCGCTTGGCAAGAACCCGCCGCGCGCAGCAGCAAGAAGCTGACGCGCGCGGGCAGCATCATACGTTCGGCAATTCCAGCGGCCCTGCGACCACCAGCAAGATACGCATCAGCGACATACGTATCTGCCGTTCACAAGCACGCGCACACAGGCTGTGCCTGCTGCCGCCGCACCGACGGCCGCACCGCCAACGACCGCGCGTCTTGTCGTACGACGGGCGACACCCGCGACGCTCATTGGCGTTGCCGGTCGTCCTACTCTGGCCTCAGCGCTTTGAACGGATAACGCAAGACCGTTGTCCCGCGACCACTCGATCGTTCCGAAGATGCCGCAGCCCAGCGTGGCTGCCACAAGCAGGATAAATTTTGGACGAGCTAATTTCATTGGGTTTTTCCTCCCGAGTTGAGTTCTCGTGTCCGCGCGCCCCGCTCCTGGGCTACACTTGCTGCGCAGGCGGCTCAGAGCTTGACGTAGATCAACGCCGCCGCAGCGGCGGCAAGTCCCCATCAGGCGAGATCAGACGCATCGTGGCGCTGCCGGCAATCGGGGTTCGTGAATTTGGGTTGCCCGCTCCTGGCGTCTGACACCAACCACGCCTGATCTCTCACTCAGGCGCGGTTGACGACGTGCATGGGTGGAAGATGCGGGCTACCTGGTATGTGACCTATGAAGTGCATAAGCGCGGCGTGCTCCCGAAACGGCGAAGCCCTCGCCTCACCACGACCTTCGAGACGGAAGCGGAAGCCAAGGACTTCGCCCGTGCCAGGCTGCATGAGGGATTGATTGTCTTTGCCGGCACAATCAATCCTCACGTTCCACGGCAGCTTGTGTCCTCGCACGACATTGCAGCCTGGTTGACCGACGAGCAGGAGGAGTAGGCCGCCGCTTCCCCATGCGCGGGCGGTCTGACTCGGTCTTATCCAGTGTTGCATCAGCCAAAGCCGCTCAGGCGGATCGGCACCGATGTGGGGCGCCCTAGCCCAAGCCGAAGCCCGTACCCGTCAACACCAGAAAAAGAAATCGCCCAGGCACCAATTCCCTTGAGTGTTGCCATTTTGGCACGGGGGTTCTGCAGACCCGCGCATAGCCTTCGAATCGGAAGTTGGGGGACTAGGACGCGCAGACGGGCGACGGATGCGTGTTCGAACATATAGACGGAAAATATTGGAGAAACGTATCATGAGGAAACTGCTACTTAGTACTGCGGGTTTATTGGCACTCTGCCTGGGGACTCCCGCATCAGCCGCGGACATGGCCGTCAAGGCACCGCCGCCCGCTCCGCTGCCGGTAATCTACAATTGGAGCGGCTTCTATATCGGCGCCAATGGCGGTTGGGGTCAGAGCCGCAATTGTTGGGATTTAGTTAATGTGGTCGTGTTGGGCACCTTCGATGAGGGCTGCAGCTCGCGGTCCGGCGGCCTCGCCGGCGGCCAGATCGGTTATCGCTGGCAAGCCAATCAGTGGGTGTTTGGCGTGGAAGCCCAGGGCGATTGGGCGGATCTCAGCCACTCGCGCGTCAGCCTGTTCGATCCTACGCTCTCGCTTCGCACCACAACCGATGGCATCGGCCTCTTTACCGGCCAGGTTGGCTACGCCTGGAATGCAGCGCTGCTCTACATAAAGGGCGGTGCGGCGGTGACGAGCAACCGCTTTACCATCCGCGATGACCTATTCCTTGTTGACCTGGCCTCGGCCAGCGCGACCCGCTGGGGCGGCGTCGTGGGTGTCGGATTTGAGTACGGCTTTGCACCGAACTGGTCGATCGGTCTTGAATACGACCACCTGTTCATGGGCGATGCTAATAATTCGTTCACGGGCCTCCCTGTGTTTGCCGCCTCCTTTGCCAACAGCCGGATCACCCAAGACGTGGATATGGTCACCTTGCGCATCAACTACCGCTTCGGCGGTTATGCTGCGCCGGTCGCGGCCCGTTACTGATTGGTCGCCGGTCCTGACGTAAACATCAGCCCCGGCACTGCCCGGGGCTGATTGTCATCTGCAACGATCGGCCGGCGGGCATCAAGCCATGACAGGGGTGCTGTCACCTCCCGGATGACCGAAGCTTGCCTTGCACAGCGTTCCGCGCCTGATGGCAAGCCAGGTCACCTGCGCGCGTAACGAGCCGACTTGATCTGGATCAAGGGCAGCACGACGAAACCCAACCATGAATGACAACGGGGGGCCGCGGAGCGACGTATGCCCCTGGCCCGATATTTCCTCGTCATTGGCGGGACGCTGCTCGCGCTCCTGCTTATCGCGAACACCTGTTTGCCGATGCTGCCGGTTGCCATCGAGGCAAGTTCAAATCCGGTCACCATCCGCATCCATTCCGAGCAGAAGTTGCCGGAGCGCGTGGTTTTCGACACCAGCCTTCCAACGATAGTCCCCCAGAAGATTGCGAACGCGGAGCTAAAAGTTCCCGATCCAGCAATAACGCGCGCCGACGTCCCGATCAAAGCGCCGGAAGATCTTGCGCAATTGCGACCATCTGACGCCGTCCAGCTCCGGGCGTCGGACCCAAGAAGGCGAGAGGTGAAGCAGCAGCACCAACGCAAACCGGCGAAGAAGCGCAAGGCGCCGCATGAGTTCATGATGGCGCGGCCAGCGCACTGGCCAGGGCACTATGGCTGGTTTGGCCACGGTACCTGGTGACATCCAGAGCGAGGCGCGATCATCGCGACGCTCGGCTTCACAGAGGCGGCTTCCAGCCGCCTCTTTAGATTGATCGAAGATCAATTCGAGCGAAGCTGCGCAGCAAATCTTTGCCCGCCGATTTGATGACTCCGCGCCCTAATCCACCTTGGCGCCCGCGAACTTGACCACCTTGCCCCATTTCTCGGTTTCGTCAGCCACCAGCTTGCCGAAATCTGCGGGCGAACCCGGCAGCAGGATGGCGCCGATCTCGGCAAAGCGCGCCTTCGCCTTCGGGTCGGCAAGGATCTCGTTGACCGCCTTGTTGAGCTTATCGACAATATCTGCCGGCGTGCCCTTTGGCGCGGCGAGGCCGTACCAAGCGCTCGCCTCGTAGCCCGGCAGGAAGTCAGCGACCAGCGGCAGATCCGGCAGCACGTCCGAGCGCGTCGTGCTGGTGACCGCAAGCCCGCGCAGCTTGCCGGATTTGACGTGCTCGGCGCAGGTCGGAAGGTTGTCGAACATGACATGCATCTGGCCGGACAGCATGTCGGTGAGCGCCGGCGCGCCGCCCCGGTAGGGCACGTGCTGCATGTTGATGCCGGTCAGCATCTTGAACAGCTCGCCCGACATGTGGATCGTCGACCCGTTGCCTGACGATGCCATGTTGAGCTTGCCCGGATTGGCCTTGGCATAGGCGATCAATTCGGGAATTGACTTGATCGGCAATGACGGATGTACCACCACCACGTTGGGAAAGCGGATGATGCCGGCGATTGGCTCCATCTCCTTCATGAAATCGAACGGCAGCTTGTCGTAGAGCGTGGCGTTCATCGCATTCGCCGGCGCGACCAGCAGCAGCGTGTAGCCGTCAGGCGCGGCGCGCAACACGGACTCGGTCGCGATATTGGTGCCGCCGCCCGGCCGGTTCTCGATGACGAAGGACTGCCCGAGCTTTTCCGACAGCCACTGCCCCATCAGGCGCGACGTGAGGTCCGCCGAGCCGCCGGGCGTATAACCGATCACGAGGCGAACCGGGCGGGATGGATAGGCTTGCGCGCTTCCGCTTGCAGATGTGAGCGGAACCGCAGCCGCACCGGCTGCGAGTTGCAAAAATTGACGACGTTGAATCTTCATCATGCTTCCTCCGACGCAGCGGCGGCTCTTGCGGCGCGCCTGGGTGCAGGCATCCTATCCGCGCGGCGTCGCGAAGCCGACAGATATTCTGAAGTGGGCGGCGGAGGGTTTACCGCGTCACTTCGTCTCGCTCAGGAACGCCTGATAGGCGAGCCGGATGCCTTCCTCGAGCCCGGTGCTGGCGCGCCAGCCGAGCTTGGCCAGCCGGCTGACATCGAGCAGCTTGCGCGGGGTGCCATCCGGGCGTGAGGTGTCGAAGCCGATCTCGCCGGTATAGCCGACGGTCGCGGCGACCACGCGGGCGAACTCGGCGATAGTGATGTCCTCGCCGGTGCCGATATTGACCAGTTCGTCGCTGGAATAGGTCTTCATCAAATGAATGCAGGCGTCGGCAAGATCGTCGACATAGAGGAATTCGCGCCGCGGCGTGCCGGTGCCCCAGACCACGACATGCTTCGCGCCAGACACCTTGGCCTCGTGGAAGCGGCGGATCAGCGCGGCGACGACGTGGCTGTATTCCGGATGATAATTGTCACCGCTGCCATAGAGGTTGGTCGGCATCACGTTGATGAAGTCGGCGCCGTACTGGCTGCGGTAGGCCTCCACCATCTTGATGCCGGCGATCTTGGCAATCGCGTAGGGCTCGTTGGTCGGCTCCAGCGGCCCCGTCAGCATGCAATCCTCGCGCAGCGGCTGCGGCGCCAGTTTGGGGTAGATGCAGGACGAGCCGAGGAACATCAGCTTCTCGGCGCCATTGACGTGCGCCGCATGGATCACGTTCGAGGCGATCGCCAGATTGTCGTAGAGGAATTCGGCGCGCAGCGTGTTGTTGGCGACGATGCCGCCGACCTTGGCCGCTGCCAGAAACACCACCTGCGGACGCTTCGTGGCGAACCACTGGTTGACCGCCGCCTGATCGCGCAGATCGACTTCGCTGCGGGTCGCCGTCAGCAGTTCGACGTTTTCCGCCGCCAGCCTGCGCACCAGCGCCGAGCCGACCATGCCGCGATGCCCGGCGACGTAGACGGTCTTGCCTTTCAGCTCAAAGGGAATGCTTGCCACCTGCCGCCTCCCGCCGGGCTTCTGCGAGATCGCTCGCGACCATTTCCTTGACCATCTGGGTGAAGGACGTCTTGGGCTTCCAGCCGAGCTTGTCCCGCGCCTTGCTCGCATCGCCGACCAGAAGATCGACTTCGGTCGGCCGGAAATAAACCGGATCGATGCGGACCACGGTCTTGCCGGTTTTCTTGTCGACGCCGGTCTCGTCGACGCCCTGGCCGCGCCATTCGATGCGGCGGCCAACCTCGGCAAACGCCACCTCGACGAACTCGCGCACCGAACGAGTCTCGCCGGTCGCCAGCACGAAATCGTCGGGCGCATCGGCCTGCAGGATCAGGTGCATGCCCTCGATATAGTCGCGCGCATGGCCCCAGTCGCGCTTGGCTTCGAGATTGCCCAGATAGAGCGTGTCTTCCAGCCCGGTCTCGATGCGGGCAACGCTGCGCGTGATCTTGCGCGTTACAAAGGTCTCGCCCCGGATCGGGCTCTCGTGGTTGAACAGGATGCCGTTCGAGGCATACATGCCGTAGGCCTCGCGGTAATTGACCGTGATCCAGTAGCCGTAAAGTTTCGCAACGCCATAGGGCGAGCGCGGGTAGAACGGCGTGGATTCCCGCTGCGGCACCTCCTGGGCGAGACCATAGAGCTCGGACGTCGAGGCCTGATAGAACCGCGTCTCCTTCTCCATGCCGAGAATGCGGATCGCCTCCAGCAGCCGCAGCACGCCGATCGCGTCGGCGTTGGCGGTGTATTCCGGGCTTTCAAAGCTGACGCCGACATGGCTCTGGGCGGCGAGGTTGTAGATCTCGGTCGGCCTGATCTGCTGCATCAGCCGGATCAGGTTGGTCGAGTCGGTCATGTCGCCGTAATGCAGCAGGAACGGCACGTTGCGCGAATGCGGGTCCTGGTAGAGGTGATCGATGCGCGCGGTGTTGAACGAGGACGACCGCCGCTTAATGCCGTGGACTTCATAGCCGAGGCCAAGCAGATATTCGGCCAGATAGGCGCCGTCCTGTCCGGTGACGCCGGTGATCAGCGCCACACGTTTTGGATTTTGAGCCGTCATAGTCTCTCCAAGCCCCTGCGCGGCGCAGGCCATAGCATCCGCCAGAGGCCGAGTCTAATCCGAAAGCCGCTCAGTTTCAGACCCTTAGGCCGAGTGCCGTCTGCATCGACTGATGGTAGTGGATCATCGCGGGCTCGTTGCGGCCGTAGACGGTGTGCGTCTGCGCGCCCGATGTCAGGCCGATCTGAATGCTGCGCCCGGTCGGGAAATCCTCGCCCGTGACGACATCGAGAACGAGCTGCATATTCTTGTCCCAATGGATGCGCTCTTCCTCGGTGCTCGGCGCCTTCGGCACATATAGCCCAAGGTCCATGACGGCGCGGTCCGTGCGTCCCTCGCGGGGAAACACCCGCGCCAGTTCGACATGGTCGCCCTGCACCAGCAGAACCGTGTTGGGAAACAGCGAATAGACCAGCGTCGTATTCCACATCAAATCCCAGGTGTCCTCGGGCTCGGCCTTGAGCCGCTCGAGTTTCCTGCGCGGAAACGTCAGGCGATGGTTGAGACCGAACGCCTCGAAATCGGTCACGTTGCCATGCAGGATGTCGCGCAGGGAATCGCGGTGCAGGAAGCCGACGTGGTAGCCCTCGTTGAACGTATCCACGACAATCTTCCAGTTCATGGTCTCCGGAATCTCGCGCCGGTCGTAGAACGACCAGGACGCAAATCCAAAAGACGCAAGCTCGTCTGCGAGCCCCCCAAGCCATGGATCGATGTCGAAAGCCGTCGAACCGTCCGCGGTCGGCATCACCCACACAAGACCGTGCTTTTCACACAGTGGCAGCTCGACGAGCGATGCGCGCTCGCCGCGCACGTCGGGAAAGCAGCGCTCGTCGGGAATGCCCATCAGCTGGCCGGCGAGATCATAGGTCCACGCATGATAGGGGCATGAGAGCAGCCGCGCCTTGCCGCAGCCTTGCGCGACCTTGGCGCCGCGATGGCGGCACACGTTCAGGAAGGCGCGCAATTTGCCGTCGCGTCCCCGCACGATCAGAACGGGCAAACCGGCATAATCGTCGGTGCTGAAACTCCCCGGCTCGGGCCACTCCGAAGCGAAGCCCATGACCAGCGGATGCTTGCGAAACAGAACCCGCTGCTCCTCTTTGAGGCGCTCTGCATCCGTGTAGGCCGACACCTCGTTGCGCCACGGGCTATCCGCCATCGCCGTGGTCCGGGTCTCCAGGTAATGCAACAGCCGCTTCAAAAGATTGACCTGATCCTGCCTGCTCATCGAACACCTCCGGCCGGCTGTGGTCTCAAAAACCGATCACACATCTTTGATACGCTACCGTATCAATACCACTTGCAGTTTCGATTTTCAATACGGCACCGTATCAGATGCGAACACAACAACGCGAGCGATCCCGCAAGGTGCTTCCTTTGGTCAATTTTCAGAAGACGTCGAAGCCGATTTTATTCGCCGTAATGGCGCAGCTTTTCGGGGTCGAGGATTGTCACCCCACCATATTCCAGTCGCAGAAGGCCCTCCTTCTCCAGCCGCTTCAGGCACTGGTTGGCGTTCTGCCGGGACAAGCCTGACAGGGCTCCAATCTCCTCCTGGGTGATTTCGAGATGACGCGTCAAGTCCGGATACAGTATCGGATTGAACAGCGAGGCGATCGAGCGCGCGACACGACCGGTCGCATCCAGCGTGCGGCCATGTTCCAGCGCCCCGATGAACTGGCCGAGCCGCTCGTTGAGCTGCCTGACCAGAAAGCGGTTGAACGCGACGCTGTTCTCGAACAGCCAGAAGAAGGTAGCGCGATCCATCAGCGCCAGCCGCGTGTCGCGCAACGCCACCACGTCATAGCGACGCGGCTCGCTTTTGAGCATCGAGCCCTCGCCGAACCAGGCGCCGGCCGTGAGGCCGGCGAAGGTCGCCGCCTTGCCGCCGCTCGACACGGTACTCATGCGGGCCAGGCCCGTCACAATGCCGGTCCAGTAATCGAACGGATCGCCGCGCATGAAGATGTGCTCGTTGGCACGATAGGATTTCTCCACAATGCCGGCACGCGCGGCCTCGATTTCCCGCTCGTTCAGTTCACGCGACCAGGCCGCGATGCGCTTGAGGTACTCCGCAGCAATCATGACCGCATCAACCGTCGCGTCCCCATCGATTCTCTTGCTGCACCGCAGCAGAAATGCAGCCTGCGAAATTTCCCGACGAATTGTCAGGCAAAAGACATTTCAAACTACCGCATTGCCGTAAGGAGGGCCACCTCGGCCCGGGCGAGCGTGCGTGGCGGCGGGGTGCGGCGTTACCGCGCGCGAAGCCGGCGTTGCCCGGCATCGTTAGTCGGATGGCCCGCAGGTTACGGCCGATGTAGAATCGCGAACGACATAAAGAGCGCTGCCCAGGCGCCACATCTGGAGGGAATGAGTGGCTCATACGTTGGAAGTGCGCGGGGTGTCGCTGCGCTTCGGAGGCGTCCGTGCGCTGACCGAGGTCTCATTCGGCGTGAACGAGGGCGAATTGTTCTCGATCATCGGCCCGAACGGCGCCGGCAAGACCTCGATCGTCAATTGCATTTCCGGCCGCTACAAGCCGACCGAAGGCAAACTGTTCTACCGCGGCAAGGACATCACCGGCCTCAATCCGAACGCACGGCCGCGGCTGGGCATCGGCCGCACCTTCCAGAATCTGGCGCTGTTCCACCATATGAGCGTGCTCGACAACATCATGGTCGGGCGGCACCACCTACTGAAGAACAATTTCATCACGGGCTCGCTGTACTGGCTGACCGGCGCCCGGCGCGAGGAACTCGAACACCGCCGCAAGGTGGAGGAGATCATCGACTTCCTCGACCTGCAGTCGGTGCGCAAGGCCACCGCCGGCACCCTGCCCTACGGCCTGCGCAAGCGTGTCGAACTCGCCCGGGCGATGGCGCTGGAGCCGCAACTGATCCTGCTCGACGAGCCGATGGCCGGCATGAACTTCGAAGAGAAGGAGGACATGGCGCGCTACATCGTCGATCTCAACGAAGAGTTCGGCATGACCGTGATGATGATCGAGCATGACATGGGCGTGGTGATGGACATCTCCCACCGCGTCATGGTGCTGGATTTCGGCCGCAAGATCGCCGAGGGCGATCCGGCGTCCGTGCTCGCCGATCCCCATGTGAAACGCGCCTATCTCGGCGAAGAGGACGAGGTGCTGGTCGATCCCGACGACAAGCCGGCACCGCGGGAGAGCGCGGCATGATGGATTACGCCGCACGCGCCGCGAGGGCGGATACCTTTCCGAAGCTGCTGCGCCTTAACGCGAAGGAGCATGGCGGCGAGATCGCGCTGCGCGAAAAAGACCTCGGGCTGTGGCGCGTCTTCACCTGGAACGACTACCAAGCGCGCGTGCATGATTTCGCGCTCGGCCTGATTGAACTGGGTCTTAAGCGCGGCGACGTCATCGGCATTATCGGCGACAATCGCCCTGATTGGGTCGCGGCGGAAATTGCAACGCATGCCATCGGCGCCATGAGCCTCGGCCTTTACCGTGACGTGCTGGATGAGGAAGCGGCCTATCTGCTCAGCTACGGCGAGGCCAAGCTGGTGTTTGCCGAGGACGAGGAGCAGGTCGACAAGCTGCTGGCGCTGGCCGACCGCGCGCCGAACCTCAAGCACATCGTCTATTCCGATCCGCGCGGCATGCGCAAATACGACGATCCGCGGCTGATGGAGGCGGAAAAGCTGGCCAAGATGGGCCGCGACCGCGCCGCGCGCAAACCCGGCCTTTACGACCGGCTGGTCGACGAGACCCGCGGCGAGGATGTCGCGATCCTCTGCACCACCTCAGGCACGACAGCCAATCCCAAGCTGGCGATGCTGGCGGCGGGACGCGTGCTGAAACATTGCGCGACCTATCTGGCGTTCGATCCGAAGGGACCGGAGGACGAATACGTTTCGGTGCTGCCGCTGCCCTGGATCATGGAACAGGTCTATGCGCTCGGCAAAGGCCTGCTCTGCCGGATGAAGGTCAACTTCGTCGAAGAGCCCGAGACCATGATGCACGATTTCCGCGAGATCGCGCCGACCTTCGTCTTGTTCGCGCCGCGGCTCTGGGAATCGATCGCTGCCGATGTCCGTGCCGGCGTGATGGACTCTTCGCCGCTGAAGCAAAAGCTGTTCGACATCGGCATGAAGACCGGGCTTTCGGCGCTGGCGCAGGGCAAGCATTCGATATTTGCCGATCAGTTGCTGTTCCGCGCGCTGCGCGACCGCCTCGGTTTCACGCGGCTGCGTTCGGCCGCGACCGGGGGCGCTGCGCTCGGACCGGATACCTTCAAGTTCTTCCAGGCGATGGGCGTGCCGCTGCGCACGCTCTACGGCCAGACCGAACTACTCGGCGCCTACACGTTGCATCCGGCCGGCAAGGTCGATCCCGACACGACGGGCGTGCCGATGGCCTCCGATATCGAGATCCGCGTCGACAATCCCGATGTCAACGGTGTCGGCGAGATCGTGGTGCGCCACCCCAACATGTTCCTCGGCTATTACAAGAATCCCGAGGCCTCGACCGCCGACATCAAGGACGGCTGGATGCATTCCGGCGACGCCGGCTATTTCAATGCGGACAGACAGCTCGTCGTCATCGACCGCATCAAGGATCTCGCCGAGACCTCGCGCGGCGAGCGCTTCTCGCCGCAATATCTCGAGAACAAGCTGAAGTTCTCGCCCTACATTGCCGAGACCGTCGTGCTCGGCGCCGGCCGCGACACGCTGGCGGCGATGATCTGCATCCGCTACTCGATCATCTCGAAATGGGCGGAGAAGAACCGCATCTCGTTCACCACCTACACCGACCTCTCCTCGCGGCCCGAGGTCTATGCGCTGCTGCGCAAGGAGGTCGAAGGCGTCAACGCCACGCTGCCGCCGGCGCAGCGCATCTCGCGCTTTCTGCTGCTGTACAAGGAACTCGACGCCGATGACGGCGAGCTGACCCGCACCCGCAAGGTCCGCCGCAGCGTCATCAACGAGAAGTACGCCGATATCATCGACGCGATCTACGGCGGCAAGAGCGACATTCCCGTCGACACCGTCATCCGATTCCAGGACGGCACCACCCAGCGCATCCGCACCACGCTCCGGGTCGTCGATCTCGGCGGGCCCGCGCCGATGGCGGAGGCCGCGGAATGATGCTGATGTCTGCTAGCGGCGCCGCAGAACTGATCGTCATGCGCGGGCTTGACCCGCGCATCCATCCTCTTCGGAAAAAGCGCTTCTTCAGGCGATGGATCGCCGGGTCAAGCCCGGCGATGACAGCTTGTACGTCTGGTGACTTGGCATGAACACCCAGCTTCTCATCCAGCTCCTGGTCAACGGCCTCGTGGTCGGCACGCTCTATGGCGTGGTCGCGATGTCGTTCGTGCTGATCTACAAGGCGACTCAGGTCGTGAACTTCGCGCAAGGCGAACTACTGCTGATCGGCGCCTGGGTATGCTGGTGGCTGCTCACGAAATACCAGGTGCCATTCTACCTGGGCATGCCGATCACGCTGGTCTTCATGTTCCTGTTCGGCATCGCGATCCAGATCGTCATCCTGCGGCCGATGATCGGCGAGCCGATCATTTCCGTGATCATGGTGACGATCGCGCTGTCGACGGTGTTTTCCGCGTTGATGAAGTGGATGTTCGGCGTCAATTTGCAGCCGTTCCCGCGCATCTTCCAGACCCAGAACGTCAACATCCTCGGTCTGCAGGTGCAGACCGTCTATCTGATGAGCCTCGCCGTCTCGGTGGCGATGATGATCGGCATGGCGTGGTTCTTCCGCCTCTCCAAATATGGTCTCGCCATGCGCGCCACCGCGTTCAACCAGCAGGTCGCGCAGTCGCTCGGCATTTCCGTGAAGAGCGTATTCGCGATGGCCTGGGCGATCTCGGCCACCGTCTCCGCCGTCGCAGGCGTGGTGGTCGCCGTCGTCAACGGCGTTTCGGCTGGGCTTTCCGCCTATGGCGTGAAAGTGTTTCCGGCCGCGATCCTCGGCGGCCTCGACAGCGTCGGCGGCGCCGTACTCGGCGGCATCATCATTGGGCTGTTGGAAAACGTCGCGCACTTTCTCGACAGCGAATATCTGCACTGGGGCAATCTCTACGAGATCGCGCCGTTCTATGCGCTGATCATTATTCTCATGATCAAGCCGTACGGACTGTTCGGCACCAAGGACATCGAGCGGGTGTAATCAATTATGGCAGGCCAGACCCTCATTCCCGCCGGCGATTTCCGCACCAGCTACGCGGCGGATACCACCGTGTTTCCGACCACCACCAGCCGCAATGCCATGATCCTTGGCATCGTCCTGATCTGCCTTGCGCCCCATGTCGTCGGCGCCTACGTCCTCAGTCTGCTGATCCAGATCGGCATCTTCGGCATCGCCGCCCTCGGGCTCAACATCGTCGTCGGCTTCACCGGCCAGATCTCGATCGGCCACGCCGCCTTTTTCGGCTTCGGCGCCTTCACCTCGGCCTATCTCTCGAACCGGTTCGGGATCCCCGTCTTCTTCTGCATTCCGCTCGCAGGCGTAGTGACGGCGGCCGTCGGCCTGATCTTCGGCCTGCCGGCCGCGCGGCTGAAGGGGCTTTATCTCGCGATCGCGACCCTGGCGGCGCAATACATCCTGCTCGACTTCTTTGCGCGGGCCGAATGGTTCACCGGCGGCAGCGTGCCGGCCAGCGCCGAGCCGTTCTCGATCTTCGGCTACACGCTGCGCGGCGACAAGCAGTACTTCTACGTCGTGCTGGCCTATGTCGTCGTCTGCTACCTCCTCGTGACGAACCTGATCCGTTCGCGCGACGGACGTGCGCTGGTCGCGGTGCGAGACCATTATCTGTCCGCCGAGATCATGGGCATCAACCTGACCAAGTACCGCACGCTGTCGTTCGGCCTCGCCGCCTTCTTTGCCGGCGTCGGCGGCGCGCTTTATGCGCACTACAACCAGGTGGTCTCCAACGAAGGTTTTGGCATCGATCGCTCGATCATCTTCCTCGCGATGATCATCATCGGCGGGCTCGGTTCGATCATGGGCACGCTGATGGGCACAGCCTTCATGGTGCTGCTGCCGGAATCGATGGAATGGCTGAGCGTCGCGCTGCGCGACAGCCCGATCGACCAATTCCTCGGACTGAAGAACAACATCGCCTTCCTGCGCGAGATGGCCATCGGCGTGATCATCATCGTTTTTCTGGTGTTCGAGCCGGATGGATTGGCGCATCGATGGCGGCAGATCAAGGCGTACTGGAAACTCTACCCGTTCTCGCATTGAGGTCGGAACGGGACGAACAACGAGAAGACCTCGAGAAGTAACCGGGAGGACCATGTCCATGACGATGAAGACTCTATTGAGCACCGCCTCGCTTGCCTTGCTGGTGGGTTCTACTGCGGCATCGGCCCAGGCGCCGATCGCGCTGGGGCATCTCACCGACTATTCAGGGCCCACCTCGGACGTCGGAACGCCGTTCGGACAAGGTGTCGCCGACACCTATGCATGGATCAACAAGAACGGCGGCATCAACGGCGCCAAGGTCAACCTCGATACCGTCGATTACGGCTATCAGGTTCCGCGCGCGATCGCCCAGTATAAGAAATGGTCCGGCGCCGACAAGGTCTCCGCCATTCTAGGCTGGGGCACCGCCGACACCGAAGCGCTGACGGGATTCCTGGCGCAGGACAAGATCCCCGATATTTCGGCATCCTATGCCGCAGCGCTCTCCGATCCCACCGGCGCCGGCGGCAAGGCCAAGCCCGCGCCTTACAATTTCTTCTACGGCCCGAGCTACTCGGATGCCGTACGCGGCATGCTGACCTGGGCTGCCGAAGACTGGAAGTCCAAGGGCAAGCCCGGCAAGCCGAAGTTCGTCCATATGGGCGCCAACCACCCCTACCCGAACGCGCCGAAGGCGGCGGGTGAAGCGATTGCCGCCGAACTCGGCTTCGAGCTGCTGCCGCCGATCGTGTTCGCATTGACGCCCGGCGACTACAGCGCGCAGTGCCTGACCCTGAAGAGCTCGGGCGCCAACTACGCCTATCTCGGCAATACCGCAGGCTCCAACATCTCCGTGCTCAACGCCTGCAAGGCCGCCGGCGTCGACGTGCAGTTCCTCGGCAACGTCTGGGGCATGGACGAGAACGCCGCCAAGGCCGCCGGCGCTGCCGCCGATGGCGTAGTGTTTCCGCTGCGTACTGCGGTGGCATGGGGCGGCAACGCGCCCGGCATGAAGACCTTTACGGAAATCTCCAAGATGTCTGATACGGCCGGCACCACCTACCGTCCCGTGCATTACATCGCCGGCGTTTGCACCGCGCTCTACATGAAGGAAGCCGTTGAATGGGCTGCCAAGAACGGCGGTGCCACCGGCGAGAACGTCAAGAAGGGCTTCTATCAGAAGAAGGATTGGGTGCCCGCCGGCGGCGAAGGCATCTGCAACCCCTCGACCTTCACCGAGACCGATCACCGCGGCACGCTCAAGGTCGATCTCTATCGCATGAAGGTCGCCGGCGCGACCGACGCTCCCCTCAACGATCTCGTCAAGAACGGCGGCATCAAGATGGAGAAGGTGAAGACGATCGACCTGCCGCGCAAGCCCGAGTGGCTCGGCTGGTAAGGTCAGGAGACGCCGATAGGCGCCTCAATCCTCAACTGTCATCCCCCGCGAAAGTGGGGGATCCAGTACGCCGCAGCGTCCCGGTCGGTCGTAGATGCCTCTGGAATACTGGATCACCCGCTTTCGCGGGTGATGTCGGTGGAGTGAAAGCGCGCTCCACCACTAGCGCCAGGATCAGGAAACATGACTGAAGCAACCACAATCAACCGTCCCGCACCGTCAGCGGCACAAGCGACGCCGCTGCTCAGCGTCCACAACATCGAGGTGGTCTACGACAAGGTCATCCTGGTGCTGCGCGGCCTCAGCCTCGAAGTGCCGAAGGGGGCGATCGTGGCACTGCTCGGCGCCAACGGCGCCGGCAAGTCGACGACGCTGAAGGCGATCTCGGGCCTGCTCAAGACCGAGGACGGCGAAGTCATCCGCGGCGAAATCGTTTTCGACGGCGAGCGCATCAACGGCATCGATCCCGACAAGATCGTCCGCCGCGGCATCTTCCAGGTGATGGAGGGCCGCCGCATCATCGCCGACATGACATCGATCGAAAATCTCAAGCTCGGCGCGTTTACGCGCACCGACAACGAAATCGCCGCCGACATCGACATGGTGTTCAGATATTTTCCGCGGCTCAAGGAACGCACCGGGCTTGCCGGCTATCTCTCCGGCGGCGAGCAGCAGATGCTGGCGATCGGGCGCGCGCTGATGGCGCGCCCCAAAATGATTCTGATGGACGAACCGTCGATGGGCCTGTCGCCGTTGCTGGTCAAGGAGGTGTTTGGGATCATCAAGGCAATCAACCGCGACCTCGGCGTCACCATCCTGCTGGTGGAGCAGAACGCGCGCGCGGCGCTGTCGGTGGCGAGCCACGGTTACATCATGGAACAAGGCAAGGTCGTGCTCGACGGCACGGCGGAAGAATTGCGCGACAATGAGGACGTCAAGGAATTCTACCTCGGCGGCGCCGGCGACCAGCGCAAGAGTTTTAAGAACCTGAAGAGCTTCAAGCGGCGAAAGCGGTGGCTGTGAATCACAGCGTTTTCAAGCGAAGCATGCCCTCGGACTTGATCCGGGGGTGGGAACCGGTTCGCGTGAAGAAAACGCGTCAAAACAAAAAGCTGTGCGGTTCTGACTCCATCAGAACCACCGATCATTTAACCGATCACCTGCTCCGCTTCCGCGACCGCGCAAAGGACATGGTAGAACGAGGATGCAGGGATCGTTGCGACCAGCGAGTTGCCGTCGCGGTCGAACTGGTCGTACCAGCCGCCCGCAACGGGGTGGCTGAGATAATGCCGTTCGAGCCGTGCCAGCGCCGCGCGCGCTTCGTCTTCCGCGCCCACCTCGCCCGCTTCGGCCTGCGCGATCCACGCCTTGGCGATTTCGGTCTGTGGCCACAGCCGCCGCGTATGCCGCCGGATATTGCCAATCGCATCGCCTTCGTCGACCAGGCAGCCGGTCGCCTCGTCGCGATAACGCAGCGCCGACGCCAGCAATTCGCCGCGGTAGCGCCCCGTGGGACAACCCGTGATGCGCTCAAAGCCCTTCAGCAGCCAGGTCCACTCCACCTGATGTCCGGGCTCTACACTGACCGGCTCGATCTTCGACCAGTCCTCCTCGAAATACTCGCCCAGCGCTTGCCGCTGTTTGTCGTAGAGATTGGCCAGAAACAGGCTGAAGAAATTACCGGCCCTGTTCTGGAACACGAGATCATGCGTCGCGTCGAACGCCGCAATCATCGCTTCGAACAGATGCATCTGCGGGTTCTGCCGGCGCGGCATCGATACCGGCAATCCCTCGTGAACCCCGCCATGCGGCGAGCGCAGCTGCGTGTCGATGAAATGGCACAGCGCATCGATCTCGGTGCGGACCTGCGCATCGCGATCGAGCCCGTAGGCGGTTGCAAGCGCCAGCAGGATAAAGGCGTGGTCGTAGGAATCGCGCAGCGGATCAAGCACCGTCCCGTCAGGCTTCAGCGTGTGCACAAAGCCGGGCTTGCCGTCGGGGGCCTTCGCCTTCGCCAGAAGATGCTCCAGTCCCTTCAACGCAATCGCGCGTCCTTCCGGATACCAGCCCATCTGCGCCGCCTTGGCGTAGCAATAGATCTGGCGCGCCTGCACGAAGACGCGGCGCGGCGCCGCGAAATCAGCGCGGCCATCCGGAGTGAGCCGGTCGATAAAGCCGCCCGCTCTGTCGTCCCAACCTTCGGTCGACCAAAGCGGCAGACAGTGCTCGATCATGCGAAGCTTCAGCTTCGCGACGATATCGGCCGAATTCAGTGCGTCTGCCGCCGCAGCGGTATCTCTTTCAGCCATTGCGTTCCCTGGAACATCAACACCGGTAGAAGCCGTCTGATAGCACGTCAGAAGCGGCACGCAATCGACGTAAATCTAAGGCATCAGCCATGACCGACCATTACGACGCCCTTGAAACGCGCGAGCCGGCCCAACGCGAGGCGGAGCTGTTTTCCCGGTTTCCAGATGTGCTGCGCAAGGCGCTGGTCGCGCCGGCCTATACCGAGCGCCTGAAGGGCGTCGATCCCGCTGCCCTCACCAGCCGGGCCGCGCTGGCGCGCCTGCCCGTGCTGCGCAAGTCGGAACTCCCTGCCCTGCACAAGGCCGCGCCGCCCTTCGGCGGGTTCGTGGCGGGACCGCTGGGATCGTTCGGGCGGCTGTTTACCTCGCCGGGGCCGATCTTCGAGCCCGAACCTGTTCACACCGACCCGTGGCGCGGCGCGCGGGCGATGTTCGCAGCGGGCTTCCGGCCCGGCGACGTCGTGCTCAACACCTTTAGCTACCATCTAACGCCGGGCGGATTCATCTTCGACGCCTCGGCGCGGGCGCTGGGCTGCGCGGTGATCCCGGCCGGCCCCGGCAATACCGAGCAGCAGTTCGAACTGATCGAGGCGTACCGCCCGGTCGGCTATAGCGGCACTCCCGATTTTCTGAAAATCCTGCTCGACGCCGCCGCGAATGCCGGGCGCGACGTCTCTTCGATCAAGCGAGCGCTTGTCTCCGGCGCGGCGTTCCCGAAATCTCTGCAGGACGAGGTCAAGTCGCGCGGCATTGACGCCTATCAGGCGTTCGGCACTGCCGACCTCGGCCTGATCGCGTTCGAGACGCCGGCGCGCGAAGGCATGGTCGTCAACGAGGGCCTGATCATGGAAATCGTTCATCCCGGCACCGGCGATCCCGTAGCGCCCGGCGATGTCGGCGAGATCGTTGTCACCACACTTGACCCGCAGCATCCCTGGATCCGGCTCGCGATCGGAGACCTCACGGCAACACTTCCGGGAACGAGCCCGTGCGGGCGCACCAACATGCGCATCAAGGGCTGGATGGGCCGCGCCGACCAGACCACCAAGGTGAAGGGCATGTTCGTCCGCCCCGAGCAGATCGCCGAGATTGGCAAGCGCCATCCAGAGCTCGGCCGGCTGCGCCTCGTGGTCACACGATCCGGCGAAAGCGATCTGATGACGCTAAAGGCGGAGACAGCCTCACCCGCCGCAAGTCTGCGGGACGAACTCACAGCAACGCTACGCGCGGTGACGAAGCTCGGCGGCAATGTGGAACTGGTTGGCGCCGGCTCGTTGCCGAATGACGGCAGGGTGATATCAGACGACCGGTAGCGTAGAGAGACACTAATTCCCTGCCAGCAGGGAATTTTGCAGGGAAATGTCGCTGTTGCGAGGCCTCCTTTGCGGTTGAAAAGGGAATATCCTTGCAAAATCAAAGCAACGCAGGGAGTTCTGGTAATTGCTGCAGGGAATTTCGTGCGCGGTGGCAGGGAATTTTTCTTGGCAAGCAGGGAAAATCAGCTTCGCATCCGCTCAATCCCACTATCAATCCGGTGGCCGTTGCTCGAAGCCTTTTCACATGGGCCGAACCAAGCGCAACTAATCCGATCGCGCTCGATGGAGTAGCAGCGCGGCAGGTCAAGCAGTTACGAAGTTGCGACGTCCGCCGCCTCGGTTCTCGTGGCGCTGATAGATGTTAACCCCGAAACGGCGGCGTAAGCGGGAGGACCTAACTGCACCACGACCGGCGGTAGCGGGCACCTCGTCGCATTCCAGATGCCTCGTTAGGCCATTTGCTGATAAGCACTTGGCCAACATCACCCCTTAGACTCATAGTGAAGCAAACAGCCGCACAAGGTTGCAGAGCTCAGTACCCCCGGCTTACAGGTGCACGGCACGCGCTTGAACCGCGCTTCGCCCAATCAGCTGCTTCTGCCACGGGAGGCGGCATCCGCGTGTTTTCACTCATCCGGAGAGCGCGCCAGACCGTCTTTTTCTGACGCTCTTGTTTCGAGGCGCCGCATCAAGGTTTCCAGTTTCGCCCTGACCCGCTCCCTTGCTTCCGTACCCTCCCGATGCTTGGCGTCAACCGCCTTGAGAGACGAATCAAGTACGGGCTCGATTGCCTGCACGACCTTGAGAGGCCGAATGTCCCCCTGAAGCGCTTGGTTCACCGCCCGCTTCACCAAGGCTTCCAGTTTTGTGATTTTGTAACTTCTGCCGTTCTCGTGCACGGTGATCTCTTCTTGGAGCTCTTCGAAGAGCGCGTCGGCAAGGGTTTTTGTTTTTGTCGGCTTCTTACGAAGGCCGGAGGGATTTCCGGATTGCCCCTTTTTGAACTGGCCATGCTTCGGCGGGCGCTGATATCCGACGATATAGTCTTTCCCTTCCTTAGACATGGCTGGCTGCCTTCGCCTGGCATTCAAAGCTTTCACCCGTTACCGCGTGCGTAGCGGACTTGCCGCTGAAGGCTTGCCAACGCCTGACAATGACATCGACCCAGAGGGGGTCGACCTCCGGCCCATTGCAGCGCCGTCCAACCCTCTCCGCGGCGATTAATGATGTGCCACTGCCAAGAAACGGATCGAGCACCAAGTCGCCGCGTTTTGAGCCATCTAGAATTGCATCAGCAACCAAGGCCACGGGCTTTGCCGCCCGATGCATGTCGAGGCGATGGCCTTCCGCCCGCCGGCTGAATTCATTTGGTGCCGGATGCCTCCAAACGTTGGTCCGACGACCTTGCTTACTGCGCTGAGCAACGTCGCAGTGCGCGCTCTTCTCGCTCTGGAATACGAAGATGAAATCATGCGCATTGCCATAGAAGGAACCCTTTTCGGCATGCGGTCTTACCCAAACGCAAATGTCCTTCAGCTCGGAACAAATCGCGTTGCCGGCTTCCAACATCGCTTCGGCGTGGCGCCAATCCATGCAAAGGAAGTGGATTGAGCCGGGCTGGCTAAAGCATTTAAGATTTCGACAAACCGTGCTCAAAAAATCGCTGAACTCAGCGTGTCGCCTTTGTCCGCACGTCGTCACGGACTCGCGATCAGGCACCTGGCCTGGCCCGTCGCCAGCGCTTCGCATGCAGGCTGGCTCGGTGAACACAAGATCGGCGAGGTCCGCCCCCTGCAAAGTTCGATAAGCGGCGGGGTCCAGCGCGTTGCCACAAAGCACCCGGTGCGATCCGAGAAGCCAGAGATCGCCCTCTTTGGCAACGCGTGGACCGGAAGCAATGCTTGACCATTGATCCGCAGCGTCAACCATTGGTGCAAATGTCTCGTGATCGTTTCCGATCATCAGCTCAATTTCAGAAACGTTGAAGCCCGTGGCATCGAGCTTGAAATCCAGATCAATCGCCGAAAGCTCGCGAAAGTGCGTCGCAAGCAGGTGCTTATTCCAGCTTGCATTCTCCACGAGCCGGTTTTCCGCAATTCCGAAGGCGCGGGCTTGCGCTGGCGACAGGTGCTCGACCGCGATGGTGGGGACGATTGTCTGCTTGAGCTCTCGGCAGGCGAGAACGCGCCCGTGGCCGGCGATGACCCTCGCATCTGCATCGACGAGGACCGGGACGTTGAAGCCGAAATGCCGAATGCTGTCGGCGATCTGAGCGATTTGGCGTCGACTGTGGCGTCGTGGATTCCTGTTATCCAGGATCAGCTTATCAATGTCTCGATAGACCACTTTCAATTGGTTGCGCATGACGGGGCCTCTTCCGATAGAGCGAACTTCAACATCGATGCCTGAGGACATCGAACATCCTTGTTCCGCTTCAAAATCAGGGAAACGCCGCCTGAACACCGCCGCCTAGCTGATCCACAACGGAGACCCGTTGGCGCTCAGAGAAAAAGGCGCAGCTAGTGGGTCCAGAGCTTGTCCGAAACCTGTTAGCAATTCGTAACTGACTTCACCGTCAGAATATCCGTTCGTTTCGCTGGGCTCGCGTCAAAAACGAGAGGGCCTCGGAAACGGTTGACTGCGAATAAGGGATCTTCGCAAGAGCGCGTCCAAAGCGTCTCCCGCATGCGAAGCTCGCCTCAATGAATGTCGGTCACCTAGAGCTTGGCTTTCTTCGGCTTGCGGATACGCACGCCAGGTCCGCCACCGTTCTCGTCGATGAACTGGACTCCGGCGGCTTCTAACGCACGCTGTAAAGCTTCGATCGTCCGTTCCTTGAGCTCGTCTCCTCGTTCAAACCTAGTGACGGTGTCAATCGACACCTTGGCAGCTGCCGCAAGCTCCCGGACACCCAACCCAACAGCAGCACGGGCCATCCGGCACTGCACTGGCAAAATCATAACATTGTCCTGATTTCGGTTGCAATGTCCGGCCCTCCGGTTATAATGACATTGTACTGATTTCGTGTCATAGTGACGAAAAACTACCTTGGTGTCGGGAGGAAGGAAATCATGCAATTTCGAATGTTAGCTGATTCAACCAGTAGGCGCAGCTTCATCGGCGGCTCTGATGCCCGGATCATCATGGGCGACAATCCAGCCGCTCTACTCCGGCTCTGGAAGGAAAAGCGCGGTGAGATTGAGCCGGAGGACTTGTCAGGGGATCTGCTGGTGCAGCTCGGCACGGTGACCGAGCACCTCAACCGAGCCTGGTACGAGCGGCAAACGGGCTACGCCGTCGAATACGTGCAGCAGCGGCTTGCGCATCCCGTCCACAAGTGGATGGCCGCGACCCTGGACGGGCAGGTTAATCAGACCGGCGAGGTATTCGAGGCCAAGTTCATGCTGCCCTGGAATTTCTCCGAGGAGGCGGCGGCTGAAAAGCATATGCCGCAGCTGCAGCACAACATGTGGGTGGTTGCCGCCCGCGCAGCGGTACTGTCGATCATCACCGGCGGTGGCAAATGGGTGGAAATCAAAGTTCATGCCGACCCTCTTTACCAGCATCTCCTGCTCACGGCGGAGAAGAAGTTCTGGCGCTGCGTCGAGACCGGCGAGCCACCCCGACTCTTCGGGGTGGAACCGCCACGACCGCGTCTCGAGGCGGTGCGTGTCGTCGATATGACCGGCTCAAACGTGTGGGCGGAGTTTGCCGAGATCTATCGCCGGACGCGGGCGGCCGCGCTGGAGCATGAGCGGTCCAAAATGGAGCTGAAATTGCTGGTCCCTGAAGATGCCAAGCAAGCAGACGGCCATGGCGTTCGGGCCAAGCGCTCGAAATCGGGAGCGATCAGCTTCGAACTGGTAGGCATCGATTAGGTACCTCGGCATCGTACACCGAACATTAGTCGCGCCAATTCGAGCATCGCGGGGTCTGCCCATGCAACCGCCGTTTGACTTCGTCCACCTCGATCCTTCGCGTGATCCACCGGAGCTGTACCAGACGGCCTTCGAGCTGTTCAGTGAGCTTTGGAGAAAGTTATGCGCCTTTCGATCGAGCTGCGAACAAGACGACGTCCTCGTTAGCCTGGCCGGCCACCTGGAGCAGCAGATGGTCATCGCCGGGCTGGTCCTGGCGATCCAGGTTGACCTCTTGGCCGAGCTGTATCCCCGGAGATAGCCAATGCCGCGGTCAAGCGACACCATCAGCCAAATCACCGGAGCGCTCGCCAGAGCTCAGGCTGAACTGGAAAACCCGGAGAAATCGCTGACCGCAACCATCGCCTCTCCCTTCCCGCACGAGGAGAGCCGCACTTTCCGCTATGCCTCGCTCGCCAGCGGCCTTGACATCGTGCGCAAGTGCCTCACGAAACACGAAATCGCTACCGTGCAAGCTACGGCAATTGAGCCGGAGACCGGGCTGATCAAGCTCACCACCACCTTGTTCCACACCTCGGGCGAATGGATTTCCTCCGAATGGCCGGTGTGCCCAGTCGCCGAAATGATGGCTCCCCACCGGATGGGCGCAGCCCTGACCTATGCCCGGCGCTATGCCCTGTTCACCTTGGTCGGCATTGCCGGAGAGGACGATCTTGATGCGCCGAAGACGTTGCCGAGTCCTCGGCCCACCGAACTTCGTACTGCCACCGGGTCCAAGAGAAAACAGGACAGGAACGTTCTGCAACGTTCCCCAATCTTGAGCCAAGACCAATCCGCCCAACTGAAGGACCAGATGCTGGGCGAGATCCTTTCCCTAGCCGCCGAGAACGAACTTCTGACTTGGGCCGAAAATGGGCTTCTGCGTAAGAATGCCCTGTTGGAGGACCATGCCCGGTTGATCGAAACCGCGTACCAACAGAGGCTCGGAGAAATCATCCTTTCCGCCGGCTTGTTGGGCGGCAGCATACAAGGAGAACCTTCCGCGCCGAGTGTCGTGGAAGAGCCGGTGGCTCATCTGGCTTTCCCCAAGGAACCTGTCCGCAAGCGGAGCAAAGCACATCTCTCATTTGTACGAAGTCAGCCATGTCTAATCTGCAAACAAATGCCTTCAGACCCGCACCACCTGAAGTTCGCCCAAACAAAAGCCTTGGGGCGCAAGGTCAGCGACGAGTTTACCGTGCCACTCTGCCGTACTCACCATCAAGATTTGCATCGCCACGGTAACGAGAAGGCTTGGTGGGCGAACATGCAGATCGCGCCGATGCCTATTGCCAAAAAACTGTGGGACACTAGCCACACCGGCGGCCAAGACGGAGCTGCGGTATTGGCAAACGCCGCACACACAACGAGGTCCCCGGGACTCGCAACATGAATGCGCCGATCAATACCCTCAAGGCCTAACACTATCAACCCGCGGAGCTCGAATCACTCTCGGTTCCGCCCTTGCTCCTGCACTCGAAAGATATGAGCTGACGCGCCAAACAAAATCCGCCAACCTCGCACCAAGCACTGTGATCGACTGGCTGCTGGTGATCGATGTGGTTGAATTGTCCTGGGAGATCTAGCGCTACCGCGTATTGCGGCACAGTCGTTGGATCACTTAAAAAGCTATCGAACAGAGCCTGACATATCGATCTCGCCGAATTGCTACCCGAGATGGAGGAAGCCGCGCACTACCACATCCGACGAAACGCCCGGATCTGGCGAATAGACACCAACGGCAGCACGCGTAATCGACGTGCGCCTTGCGACTTACGGATACGACTCGAATGCAATGAACACGCAGGTCTATCCGCAGATACGTGATGTGATGTCTTCTTGGCTTTGAGGTCTTGCTAAATAGCGCTCAAAACCGCCGCATGTCTTTGCTCCGTGAGATAAACAATCGTCATCACATGAGATAACGCAAAGCGCCATCATCGTTCAGAGTGATAGATATGCGAGCTATACTAACCAAGAGCGGCATCGCTGCTGGTGCAGGGGTGTTGCCATCCTAACGCGGGACGACATTCCGTCGATATAGCGACAGGCAGAGCGAGTCGAAGCGATAAGGCAGCGAACGTTTCCCGTCGACCATCGAACGCGGTCGATCGTTGTCGACATCAATGCGCGTCATCGTCAGAAGCTTGCAACACGGCCTAGAAGAGGAAGTCTCCGTTATCAATCCCGGTTGTAACTCCCTTGAGGAAAATAGCATCCCCGCCCGGAATTCCGATGACGGATCCACCAGGAACGACGGTCACGGATAACGACGCAAAGTTCAATCCTCTTCCTGAGAGGTCGATCAGATCATGATCCGGCGAAGCATTTGTGACGTCGAAGTCATTGATCGTGTCGAGACCGTTGCCGGCGACGCGATAGTCGTAAATGTCGGCTCCTCCTGCTCCGGTGAAAGTGTCATCTGCACCGGCACCTGTGAAACGGTTGTTCCCGGAGTTACCGATACCCGTATGGGACACGTTATTAACAAACACTAGGTTCTCGACATTCTGCGGCAGAGTGTACGAAGTCAAAAAGGTCTGCACTTCATCGGTTCCTTCAGCCGCAAACTCGACGATGCTATCATTCTGCGACTGAACTGCGTAGAGGTCGTCTTCTGTCCCGCCCTGAAGGGTGTTCAAGCCGGATCCGTCAATGAGCGTGTCGTCTCCACCTAATCCGATCAGGTAGTCGTTCCCATCTCCGCAAACTATGGTGTTTGCGGATGCGTTACCGATGATCGTGTCATTTCCTGCTCCGCCATCAAGGAGGGTGAGATTCACAGTCGCGGACAGCGACGCTGCCGAAATGAAGTCGTCGCCGCCAAGACCATTTACGGTTAGTTGATCCTGCGCTTCGGACGACAACACCGATACGAAGGCGCTCGCTCCGGAGATCGTGTAATCGGCTCCGACGCCGGCAATCTGGATCGTATTGTTCGCAGAGGTGCCATTGACGATTGCGCTATCAATCTGACCATCTCCACCCACGCCTCCTATCGTCGGAGCGAGATCGATCGATATCTCCGAAACATCAGTGCCGGCCGTATTGCCGACGGTGATGGTGTCTGCGCCCCCGAGGGCGCGAACCACGATAGCCTCGACATCGTTGAGGTCCATATTGATGTTGCCTACGTTTCGGAACAGGTGGCCTCGGTCGCCGTCCGCTGAGACGTCGAAGTTCTCGCTCACATTTGCCCCATTGAAGATCAGGGCATCATAGCCGGCCTGTCCTTCAACGGTGTCGCTGCCATCACCGGGATCCCATATGAACAGATCGTTGCCTGTGCCGAGGAGGGCGACGTCATTCCCCTGGTTTCCATCGATACGGTCATTGCCTTCTCCGCCCAAGAGAAGGTCAACTCCGTTGCCGCCTCCGATCGTGTCATTGCCAGCACCGCCATCCACCGTCATCTGGATTAGCGAAGATAGATTGCCTGATGCGGAGAAAATGTCGTCTCCGCCATTCATGTTCAGGACGAGATTCTCAGTCGTACCGATGTCCAGTGTGAACGGAGCTGGGTCGATGCGATCAAAACGCACGCGGCTACCATTTGGGCTAACTGTAAAGGTCTCGCTGCCATTGCCGCCGTTCACTTCTGCGGTGTCGATTCCGCTCCCACCCTCGAAGAGGTCGCTGTCATCACCGGGATTCCACACTAGGCGATCGTTGCCATCTTCGCCAAAAACTTGATCGTCACCGTCGCCGCCGGTAAGTGTGTCATTTCCACCTCCGCCGAACAGAAAGTCGGCACCGCCCCTCCCAAAGAGTTGATCGTCACCCGCCTCGCCGAAAAGCGTGTCTGCTCCCGAGCCACCAGTAATTGCGTCGTTACCCGTACCTCCATAAATCGTAGCGCGTGGGAGGGCACCGTTTGATTCATCCAAGGTGAGAGTGTCGTTGCCCTCAAGACCAAACACCTGAATGAGCGCAGTGTTTGCGACAGTGGGTGTTCCTCCGAGAACAGGGACCGCTCCGCTGTCAATCAGGATCTCGCCAGCGACATTGCGCGAGACCGTTGTTACGTTGTCCGCAGAGTCGTCGACGACAGTGAGAACGCCGGTGATAGGATCAAAAGCGCCAGTAGCCATGACCATTCCTCCCGAAATCCTGCCGGCGGCAGCAATTCGGGAAAAATTGGAAAGTTCCAGGGGTACCCCTAAATGGCTCGTCGTCTTCTGCGGCGATTATCGATCCAGCCACCTGCCCGCGGATCGCTGACCTAATCGCGTCCGCTATCGGACATCGGACCGCAGTTCGTCCGGCAGGCCCGCGGTAAGCGCGGCGCCGACGTGCGATCGGATTTCGAGGGTGGCAGTAAGCGGGCCAGGTTATGGTCTCTGCTGAAGCTATCATCATACCCGAGCAGTTAAGGACCCCGACGTCCTTGCGTTTGAGTTTGAGGTTCTGGCGTGAACCGGATGGGACGACGCACCGTCGTGTGTATGATGCTGGTTGTGATGCTGGCCCTCATGTGAAATGCATCGGGGGAAGAGCGGGCCCGTCGGGTTCACGCTGGCGCGGCCCTGCTCATAGTGTCCGGCTCTCGACGTTCTCGGACACGTCCACATCGACGTCTGGACTGACCCAATGACCAACGTCACAGACCAGCGCGCGAAAAAAATCGGCGCAAATCGGATTGAACATCAGGACCACCCGAGATCATTGCCTGAGTAGATTTTTGTTGCCCTAGTCGACCTCGTTTGAGGATTCCAATACCGCTTCCGAGTGGCCGTTAGCTCCTCACCTTGAGGGATGCCGCCACCTACAGGAAGTGCCGACGGCAAGGCCGCCAGGGAGGCGCTAGTCCTCGTTGCAGAGAACGGTGGCGACCACGTTGGCCCAGATCGCGCCATGCGGGCGTCGAACAGGACTAGGTCTTTCAACGCCGATTCATAGAGAACTTTAGGGCTAGCCTTCCGCGAACCGGCTCTTTGCCACCATGTTACCTCAAGAGGAGGAAACTAAGCCCTCTTTCCCGACAGAATTTAGCTTGGGTTCCATTCGAAGGTTTTCTGGTAATTTCGAGTGCGCGTTTAGTGTAGTAGGAAAAAGTATCATGCCGTCTGGTATCGCCTTTGTCGCTGTGACGTGCGTCGTTCTGTACTTCGCAATCAGGTTGACGTTGCGACGCTACTTTCCGCCGGACACCTGACCAGCGTCATTACTCTACGTCCCGGATGCACCCACTTGCTGCGCGCGCGCCCGAGCTTGATCTTGCGCGCTGAAGGTTCGTGCGTCCGAGTATCAGAATGATAAGGTCGGCTGAGTGAGATGGCCTAATCGGTTGTCCCCGGCACGACGGCTCG
The DNA here is from genome assembly GCF_056174665.1 of Bradyrhizobium sp. WYCCWR15520. Lineage (NCBI taxonomy): Bacteria > Pseudomonadati > Pseudomonadota > Alphaproteobacteria > Hyphomicrobiales > Nitrobacteraceae > Bradyrhizobium > Bradyrhizobium sp. WYCCWR15520. The sequence goes on along the minus strand of NZ_JBWBWM010000028.1, from coordinate 52,614 downwards.
GTATGAACGACCATTGGTCGCCGGATCACTGTTGTCGCTCGAGGAAAACACAAAGCCCTGACCGCGCCAGTGTGAGAAACGGCCCATGCCCAGCCTGGCAATATCTGCGTGCGAGCTGTGCGGTGGGCCTAGCGGTTTGTCGTCTTCATAGATCAACACGCGAGAGCGCTCGTTATCGTCCTCGGAATCCGCTTCGCCTAATCGCGCGCCTCTGGGAACCCAACTATGTGCAACCACGGCATAGTGCGAATCTCCCAATCGCTCGAAGCCACGAAGGACAGCAAACTCTTTTCCTGAAAGAGGGTAGGAATACTTGAAGTAAGAGGCGAGCGCGAAATAGCCGATAATGCCGGCCACTGCCCATTTCAATTTACCACTGACTTGCATGTGGGGTGGGTCCATCGGTGACGTTATGCAACTATCACGAGTGGAGCGGTTTTTGTCTGCCACTTAACCGACATTGAGGCAGATTATAGTTTCCTCTAATGAGGGGACACGCTCCGCGCACCAGAATCACGAGATTGCCAAAGCAGAGCTCAAGCAACCCTCCCTGAGGACGCAAAGGAGGCCGTCGGGCACGATATCCGAGCGAAGCGCTCGAAGTCTTGCGCGATCAGTTTTGGATCCGATTGAGATGGAAACGGCTTATGCACCGGTCCAGTGAGCGCATTGGCGCGATCGTGGCGGCGCTTGCTAAAGCGCAGGCCGAACCGACCAACCCGGAAACCTTGGTGGCGGCGATCCGCTCCCCCTTGCCGCGCAAGGAGCATCGCACCTTTCGCTACGCCTCTCAGGCGAGCGGTCTAGACATTGTTCGAAAGGCCTTAAGCCAGCAGGAGATTGCAACCATACAAACTACTCGGACTGAACCAAGTGCGACGCAGATTCATTGATCACGTTGCTCGCCCATTCATCCGGCGAGTGGCTTTCCGCAGATTGGCCAGTCTGTTCTAGCAGAGAGACCGAGACACTCCGCCGGATGGGAACGACCCTGACATACGCCCGGCGTACGTACTATTTGCACTGGAGATTATCGCTGGAGATAACGACCTAGATGCACCCGACACCTTGCCGGATCTTGCTGCTTTCAATATCTTCCACGGGTATAAGCTAGCCTTTGCTGGGAGTTCCCTTGCTAACCGTTAGTTGGCCAGATCTGATTCGGGCGGCTATATTGGCCGCCCTACGCTTGTCGTTCAGTTCTTAAATTGCGGATTTCATGCAACAGCAAGTTTGGCCAGAACCTGTCACCGGGCTTATGATCTCGCGACTTGGGCCTGCTGAGGGGCCGACCGGATCGCAAAAGAGCGCCGTGGCATCATTCTGCCAGGATGGCCTCAACATGGAAAAACCCAGAGTGCTCGTGACCGGCGCCGACGGGTTCGTCGGACGCCATCTCGTTCGCTACCTCGCCATGCGGGGGTACAAGGTGATCGCGGCATCAAGAGCGGCATTTACTTTTGATAATCCGAACATCGCCGCCGTCTCTCTTCCGGACATATCGATGCTATTCGACTGGCAGCCCCTCCTGTCGCAATGCGACACGGTGGTACATCTCGCCGGAATAGCGCACAAACATGCCGATGACAGTCTTTACGATCGAGTTAATCATCGTGCGACGTCGGCGCTTGCGCGGGCGATATCCCGCGGCGGTACAAAGCATCTAGTTTTCGTTTCTTCGATCGCCGCTCAGTCCGGGTCTTATGCAGATCATGAGCTGACCGAGGATGATTTTCCAACGCCTTATAATGCGTATGGACGATCCAAGTTCGCCGCTGAACAGGCCATCCGCGCGACGGGCATTTCATTCACGATCTTGCGGCCCGTCGTGATTTATGGTGACGGCGAGAAAGGAAACTTCGCGGCCGTTCACCGGCTTTCGCGTCTCCCCATCCCGCTGCCGTTCGGATCGCTGACCGCGCAGAGATCCGTCCTGTCGATTCAAAACTTCAACTTGGCGGTCGAGATGGCGCTCAACAGCCCCCGCGCGAAGCGAGAAACTTTTATCGTATCGGATCCCAAACCGGTAACGGTCGCAGATCTCATCGCTCGTCACCGCGTCGGCATGGGCAGATCACCTTGGTTGATTCCTGCGCCCGAAAGATGGATTAGAGCAGCGCTTAACGCCACAGGCCAGACAGCAGTTTGGGAACGGATCGGGCGGCCCCTGGTGGCTCCTCCAACCAAACTGCTCGCGATCGGTTGGGAGCCATCCTGAGGGAATTGCGCTCGTGGCAGCAACAAGGTTCTTCACAGCTGCGACGCAGCAAAGCTCCTGTACCATTCAAAGCCAGAATTGGAAAATCTAGTTAGCTCTGGCCGGATGGCATTCCGTGGCCTCAAGGTAGCGAAATGAAGAGACCAGCAGTTTTCTTCGATCGGGATGGAGTACTGAACGAGGATAGCGGTTATGTGTTCGACATCAGCAAGCTGAGGTGGATTGATGGCGCACGCGAAGCAATAAAAGCAGCCAATGATGCTGGTTACTTTGTATTCGTCGTTACCAATCAATCGGGCGTGGCCAGAGGCTTCTATGAGGAAACTCACGTTGAAGCATTACACAAGGTGATGATGAACGATTTGGCCAGAATCGGAGCATATATTGATGCGTTCGAGTACTGTCCTTATCATCCCGAGGCCGTGATAGAGCGGTATCGTCGAGTAAGCCATCGACGCAAGCCTGCTCCAGGCATGATCAACGATCTGTTAAAGCGCTTTCCGGTGGACGTCAGTCGCAGCATTCTCATAGGCGACAAGTTCACTGATCTGGAAGCAGCACGGGCGGCTGGAATAAAAGGATATCTGTTTGCGGGCCAGAACCTCGAGCATTTCTTGAGATCGATCCTGGAATGAGGACTTAGTATACTTCGTCCGCATCGATCCTGAGTGCTAGATCGAATGGGTGCGGCCGCTAACAGTAATCAAGGTATCTAGCGGTTAGAGATGAGCGATAAAGCATCGACCACGCAGTGGGATTGTCAGTGACAGCATCAACATTACCTGGCATGGAGCTAATGTTTTTCAGATTGAGAGGGTCTGACCATCCAATAAGCTCTACCATTCGTCGCTGGATCAGTATTGTCGCTTGAAGACCAATATACCGTCGTGCCATTCTTCCTCCAATGAGAAAAACGGCCGCGGCCTAACTTGGCGATGTCCGAATGATCGCTGTGTGCCGGTCCTAGACGTGTGTCATTCTCGTAAAGTTCAATGGTGGAGCGGCCGTGGTTATCTTCGGAGTCGGCCAAATCGTCGAACAACTTATATCTCTCCTTCGCTACTGCGAATTTCGAGCCTTCGAGTTGCGCAAATGGTGGCATGAGCCGGATCTTCGCACCCGGAACGTCAGGGCCAAAAGCGAGGTTTGGATCTGGCGCGTAGGTAACCTGCAGCCAATGTGCTGCAACAAAATAGGTGCAAACTGCAGCGATAGCGCAGGACAGCTTGATGAGCTTATTTGAGACGATCACGGGGACAATGGCCACAAATGTGATTTATAGCAGCCGGTTCGTGTTGGCAAAGCCGTCCTTCAGAAAGCGAATAGAGTGAGTCCATGAGATACACAACCGGACGCCTCCGCACCAGACACATCGCGCAGCTGCGGAACCCTTCTACTCTAACTGTTTGTTTTTCGCACGTCGACCGTCGATGCGCTCGGCTCGGGACGCAGATTGAACCATCTTAGCGCTGAGATGCAGATGACGGAGCCGACGGCCGAACGAACAGAGGCCTTCGCTTGCATTTGCCAACTTTTTTAGGTTAAGGAGGGCCGGGCCGGCTTGGATAAACTCGTGAACGGCAACCGAATCAGCACGGGAAGCGCCGGCGAGCTTTAGATTGTGGCCTACTCGCCAATGATTCGCGTCACGCGTCTCGTACGGGATCTTCCAGAACTTTGTATAGGTTGGAGCTATGACACGGAAATCGCCTGTTGCGCTGATTACCGGCGTCACCGGCCAGGACGGCGCCTATCTCGCCGAATATCTGCTTGGCCTCGGCTATGAGGTCCACGGCGTCAAGCGGCGGTCGTCCTCGTTCAACACCGCGCGCATCGATCACCTCTACCAGGATCCGCATTCGTGCAGCGTGCCGTTCCTGCTGCATTACGGCGACATGACCGACTCGACCAACCTGATCCGGCTGATGCAGCAGATTAGGCCGACCGAGATCTATAACCTCGCTGCCCAGAGCCATGTCGGCGTCAGCTTTGAAAGCCCGGAATACACCGCCAACGCCGACGCCATCGGCGTGCTGCGGCTCTTGGAAGCGATCCGCATTCTCGGCATGGAGAAGGAGACGCGGTTCTATCAGGCCTCGACCTCAGAGCTCTACGGCCTGGTCCAGGAAGTGCCGCAGAAGGAGACCACGCCGTTCTACCCGCGCTCGCCCTACGGCGTCGCCAAGCTGTACGGCTACTGGATCACGGTCAACTACCGCGAGGCCTACGGCATGTTTGCCTCGAACGGCATCCTGTTCAACCATGAGAGCCCGATCCGCGGCGAGACCTTCGTGACCCGCAAGATCACCCGCAGCGTCGCCCGCATCGAGGTCGGCCTCGAAGACACGCTCTATCTCGGCAATCTCGACGCCAAGCGCGACTGGGGCCATGCCCGGGATTATATCGAGGGCATGCACAAAATCCTGCAGGCGGACGTGGCAGACGATTTCGTGCTGGCGACCGGCGAGACCCGTTCGGTGCGCGAGTTCGTCGAGGTGGCGTTTGCCGAAGTTGGCCGCCGCATCGAATGGCGTGGCCAGGGCGTCGACGAGACCGGCGTCGACAAAAAGTCCGGCAAGACCATCCTGCGCATCGACCCCGTCTACTTCCGCCCCACCGAAGTCGATCTTCTGGTCGGCGACGCCAGCAAGGCCCGGGACAAGCTCGGCTGGAAGCCCAGGACGTCGTTTGCCCAACTGGTCAAGGAAATGGTCGCGAGCGATCTCGCAGAAGCGCGGCGGGAGGTCGCCAATGGCAAGCCTGCCGTTTGAACTGAGGGGCAAGACGGCCTACGTCGCCGGCCATCGCGGCATGGTCGGTTCGGCGCTGGTGCGCCGGCTGGCACAGGAACAGGTCGAACTCTTAACCGCGACCCGCAATGAGGTCGATCTGCGCGATCAGGCCGCGGTCAATGCGTGGTTCGCCGCCAAACGTCCACAGGTGGTGTTTCTGGCGGCGGCCAAGGTCGGCGGCATCGTCGCCAACAACACGCTGCGCGCCGAATTCCTCTACGACAATCTGGCGATCGCCTCGAACGTGATCCATGCGGCGCACGTCCATGGCGCCGAGAAGCTGATGTTCCTCGGCTCGTCCTGCATCTACCCCAAACTTGCGCCGCAGCCGCTGCGCGAGGACTGCATGCTGACGGGGCCGCTGGAGCCGACCAACGAGCCCTACGCGATTGCCAAGATCGCCGGCATCAAGATGGTGGAGGCCTATCGCAGCCAGTACGGCGCCGACTTCATCAACGTGATGCCGACCAACCTCTATGGCAGCGGCGACAATTATCATCCTGAATACAGCCATGTCGTCGCCGCGCTGATCCGCCGCTTCCACGAAGCCAAGGTTTCCGGCGCCAGGGAAGTCGTGGTCTGGGGCACCGGGACGCCACGGCGCGAATTCCTCTATGTCGACGATCTCGCCGACGCCTGCATCCATCTGATGAAGACCTATTCGGACAACGAACTGGTCAATATCGGCACCGGCGAAGACATCACCATCGCCGAATTCGCCCGCGTGGTCGGGACGACGGTCGGCTATACTGGCGAGATTAGCTTCGACACCTCACGGCCCGACGGCACGCCGCGCAAGCTGCTCGACGTCAGCCGGCTGGCCAAGCTTGGCTGGCGCGCCAGCACCTCGCTCGAGGAGGGCATCAAGCTCGCCTACCAAGCATACCGAACGGAACAGGCGACAGATCGACGATCAGAGCCTGATATTTAAGACAGCCTTCACACATGCACAACTCTGCACGGCTGATCCTCGCTACTCAGTTCTATCCTCCGGATACGAGCACGACGGCGGTGTATCTGGGCAAGATCGCCGAAACACTCGCGGCAGATAACCAGGTTGTCGTTATTTCCGCGACGCCCAACCCGAATTCGCTTAGCGCCGATCCGCTCAACAATCCGGCCGTTATCGAAATCAAAAACTGGAGCCCGCGCAAATCCGCGCTCGCGCAACGCGCAGCGGCGGTTTGCCTGCTGGCCGCACGGATGTTCTTCTCGGTCTTGAGGCGAGCAACATCCAGCGACGTCGTCTTCTGCGTAACGTCTCCTTTCACGTTGCCTTACACCGTGCTTCTGGCGGCGAAACTGCGCGGCGCGGCGAAGCTGCTCCTCATCTATGATCTCTATCCTGAAGCGCTCGAAGCGGCCGGTCTGATCCAATCCAAGTCCTTTGCGGCCCGGCTCATCCGCTTCGCCAACACGCTCCTGTTTCGAAGCCTGGATGCTATCGTCGTCATCGGGCGGGATGTGCCGCCCCTGATCCTGAAGTATCCGGGCGTCAGACCAGACAAGCTTCACATCATCCCCAATTGGCCTCTTATCCCCATCGGATACCGGGAGATCGACCCATCCAGCCGTTTCCGCGCTCCGGGGGCCTCCAAATTCATCGTCGGCCTATCAGGCAACCTCGGCTTCACGCACTCTCCTGCAACGGTGTTTGAGGCAGCAAGACTTCTGCAGTCAGACAGCGACATTCACTTCATCTTGTCCGGATGGGGCGTTGGCTGGAAGGAATTGAATGACCTGTACGCCCAGGAAAGCCTCGCCAACGTCACGATCCTGAGCCCGGTCCCCGAAGATGAGCTTATCGCATTCCTGTCGGCGGCGGATCTTTGGGTGATACCCTATCGCCGAAGTATCGCCGGCGTATCGATTCCGAGCCGCCTCTACAATCTCCTGGCCGTCGGCCGGCCGGTTGTTATCGCGTCAGAAGCAAATTCTGAAGGAGCTCTGGCGCTCGGTGAAGAGGCCATCGGATGGGTGGTGGCGCCCGAGGACCCGGTCGAGCTCGCCCGCGCTATCCGGGAAGCTGCACGAGATCGTCAGGCGACGACCGAAAAAGGAATGCGAGCGGCCAGCGTTGCCTACAAATACCGTGAAGAAGCCGCGCTTGGCCTTTATCGCCGCGTCGTCAACGACGTCACGCAGGCAAGGATGGACCGCAGAAGCGGTCAAACAACGTGAAGGCGCCTGGTCCGCAGAACTCTCCGCGGGTGCGCGTCACGCGCTGCTCGTCAAGAGAGACGGTGCCGTGGCGAGCCCCCTTATGCAATTCGGTGGCCGGGGACGGCACCTTGCCTGACTGGGGGGCTTAGGGTATCCACCGCCTGCTTCCCTGCAGGAGAAATATGCGATGTCGAGCACTGGCCAAACGCTTTACCGGCGCGCGCGCAAGGTCATGCCTGGCGGAACGCAATTGCTCTCCAAACGGCCCGAAATGTTCCTGCCCGAGCAGTGGCCGACCTATTTCAAGTCGGCCAAGGGCGCTGAAGTCGTCGACCTCGACGGCAGGACCTATCTAGACATGAGCTATTGCGGCATCGGCGCCACCATCCTCGGCTTTGCCGATCCCGACGTCGATGCCGCGGTGAAGACCGCTATCGATATGGGCTCGATGTCGACGCTGAATTGCGCCGAGGATATAGAGCTCGCGGAACTCCTGATCGAGCTGCATCCCTGGGCGGACATGGTTCGCTTCGGCCGCGCCGGCGGCGAAGCGATGGCAATCGCAATCCGCATCGCGCGCGCGGCCACCGGCCGCGACATGGTGGCATTCTGCGGCTATCACGGCTGGCACGACTGGTATCTCAGTGCCAATCTCGGCGAGACCACTGCACTCGATGGCCACCTGCTGCCGGGCCTCGATACCAAAGGGGTGCCGCGCGGTCTTGCCGGGTTGATGCATCCGTTCCACTTCAACAAGCTCGACGAGATCGAGGCGATCGTTGCCGCGAACGGCGAGCGGCTCGCCGCGATCGTGATGGAGCCGGTCCGCTCAAGCGAGCCTGAACCCGCCTTCATCAAGGGTATCCGCGCACTCGCCGACCGCTGCGGGGCCGTGCTGATCTTCGACGAGGTGACATCGGGCCTTCGCATCAATTCCGGCGGCGCACATCTCGCCTATGGCGTCGATCCTGATATTGCGGTATTCGCAAAGGCCATTGCCAACGGATTTCCGATGGCAGCGATCGTTGGCCGCGCGTCGGCGATGGATGCGGCGCAGGAGACCTTTGTCAGCTCGACTGCGTGGACCGAGCGCGTCGGCCCTGTTGCAGCACTTGCAACCTTGCGCAAGCATCGCGAGCAGAATGTCGCCAAGCATCTGATGCGCATCGGCTCTCGCATCCAGGAGGGCTGGACCCACGCCGCGCAGGCAACCGACCTGCCGGTGCACATCTCCGGCATCTCGCCGCTCGGACATTTCGCCTTCGATCTGCCTGACGCGCAGGAGGTGCGTACACTGTTCACGCAGATGATGCTCGACCGCGGCATCCTTGCCACTGGATCGTTCTATGCGATGTGGGCGCATACCGACGCCCATGTCGACCGCTATCTTGAGACCGTGAACGAGGTGTTCCGCGAGCTGCGCACCGCAGTGGACCAGAAGGCCGTCAAACAATTGCTGCGCGGCCCGGTCGCTCATTCCGGGTTCAAGCGGCTGACCTGATCAGGCGTCCACACCGAAAATATCGCGCCTCACGTTGCGCGACGTCGGCGAGCGAGCGGCCTTCGGATAGATGCCATGCAGCACGCTGTCGGCGGCCAGCGCGCCGCCGTCGATGATGATTGCGCCCGTCGACACGAAGGTGTTGTCGCCGACGGCGGTCTTCCCGATCACGCGGCTGCCGCCATACATCACGATGCCGCGGCCGAACGACGGATAGTCGTTCTCGAGGTTCGCGCCGACCGTGCAGTTGTGGTAGCAGATGAAATAATCGGAATAGCTGGCACGGCCGAGCACAGTGCCGACCGGATGCTGGACCGCGAATATGTCGGGTAACTCGACCTCGTAGAATGCGTCGAGCGCGTGCAAGGCTTTGTTGAGCGCGTAGGCCTTGTCGGCAACAGGATGGCCCGGTCGCTCGCGGAACACGGTATTTGCCAGGTAGTAGAGGAAGATCGCGTACTGGTCGGAGTGCCAATGTGAGAATCGCGCCTCGCCATTGACAAAAAAGCCCTTGAGCCTCATGCGCGAGAAGCAGTGCTCGATCCGTCCGAGCGCAAGGTCCACGAATTTCGGCAGGTCGCCAAGATCGGCACCATCTGGAAACAGATTCTCGAACTGCTTTCGCACATAGACGGCGAGGTCATTACGCTGAAGCGAGAGCTGCACGGTGCTAGTTCCTGCTGCTGGAACTCGCCCGCACATCGAGGCCGCGCGAGAAGAGATGGCTGCGCAGCTTGATCGGGCTGTGATCGGTGAACAGGAACATCGAAGAGATCGCAACCGCGGACGCGCCGGCCTCCAGCGCATCGATCGCGTGCTGCAGTGAGCCGCAGCCGCCGGACACGATCAGGGGCACGCTCAGCACGTTTGCAGCCCTGTGGATCATGTCGAGGTCGTAACCGCTCATGGTGCCGTCTCGGTCGATGGAGCCGAGCAGCACCTCGCCGCAATGAAGGTCCTCGCAACGCTGCGCCCATTCGATCGGATCGAGGGCTACGTGCTCGCGGCCGCCGTCAATGAACACGCTGGCGTGATGAGGACTGATCTTCTTATAGTCGATCGACACCGTCATGCACTGGTCGCCGAAGGTGCGCGCGGCCTCGCGCAAAAATTCCGGCCGCCGAACCGCTTCCGAGTTCACCGACACCTTGTCGGCGCCGGCCCGAAGCAGCGCGTTGACGTCATCGAGCGTCTTGACCCCACCACCGACCGTAAACGGCATGAAGATCTCTTCCGACATCCGCTCGATGATCTCGACCACGCGGTGACGCGAGGCCTCGCTCGGTACGATGTCGAGCACGATCAGTTCGTCGACGCCGTAGTCGTTGTAGACCTTCGCCGTCGTCACCGGATTGCCGGCGGCACGCTCGTTCTCAAAGAAGCGGACATATTTGACGAGCCTGCCGTCACGCAGCAGGAATTTCGGGATCAGGCGCTTCTTCAGCATCGCAGGCTAGTTCTCAAGGATTCCAGCGAAGGAAATTGCTCATCAGCTCGATCCCGCTGTCCTGGCTCTTCTCGGGGTGGAACTGAGTGGCGGCGATATTATCTCGGGCGATGATTGCGGTCACCTGCTGGCCATATTGTGCATGGCCGACCACGTCCTCCGACACGTTGCAGCGCATGGCAAAGCTGTGCACGAAATAGAAAGCCAGATTGCCCTCGCGGATATTGGAAAGGATCGGGTGGTTGCGTTCCTTCGCCACCATGTTCCATCCCATATGCGGGATCTTCAGCGCGGGATCGTTCGGCATCAAGCGCAGCACGTCGGCATCGAACCAGCCGAGTCCGCGATGGAGCACGCCGTCATCGGCATGCTCCTCGGAGGATTTGGCGAGGAGCTGCATGCCCAGACACACCGCAAGGAACGGCTTGCCCTTCTCTCGAACATGCCGTTCCAGAATCTCATCGATGCCGCGGGCGCGGATATTGGTCATGGCGTCGCCGAACGCGCCGACACCGGGCAAGATCACGTGTGAGGCGTCCGCGATCGTGCCGGCATCATGGGTCACGACCGGGTCAAAGCCGCAATATTCGACGGCGTTGCGCACCGACCGCACATTGTTGATGCCATAATCGACGATCGCAACGCCTGACATCACCCCGCTCCCCCCGGCGCCCTCAGCGCGCTACCCGATCAACCTCGACTAGTCGTCCTTGCCGCCGCCAATCTCGACGCCCGGATGGTTCTGCCAGGGGACCTGCGTGCGATCCCACTTATCCATGTCGGGCATCCGGCGGCCCGGCTCAACCTGATTCGGCGAGAACTGCCACGGACTGACCTCGTGCTTCATCGCAATGCCCAGGAACTGCTCCTCGGACAGCTGCAGATAATCGAGGAAGAGATCGAGGCTCGGCGGCCGCTTGCCGTCATATTCTCGCACCAGCGCCTCACCCTGCTCCCGCGTCATGCGCTTGTTGCGGATGTCGATATTGGCGAGATGGTTGGTCCGTCCCATGCCGCGCTTGATGTATTTCAGGTAGTCGCGCACGCCCTGGAAGAAGCACTCGATCTTCTCATAGTCGTATTCCGGCGGAATACCCTCGACCTCCTGGCCTTTCCAGCCGAGCTCGCTCTTGATGATGTCGACGTGCTTCTTGGTGTCCCACTTGATGTAACTGCCGAGACAGACCGAGCGGCACTTGATCCGCATCAATTCCTTGCGCGGCGGATAGACGAACGGATAGAGGTCGCGCTTGGCGACGCGGCCGCCGAGGAATTCGTACATGTCGTCAGCGGTAATGCCGAGGTTCATGGCGCGGTTGAAGCGCTTCTCGTCGACTTCTTCCATCTCGTCGTAGGAGTAGAACGACTGGTATTCGGCGAGACTCTCGCCCCAGATCAGAAGCGGCGTTTCGTAGCGGATCGCGATCTGCATCGTGTGGGCATAGATGCCGGTATGGCAGTGCCAGCAGAAGTCGCCGCGGCGCTTCAACGACTCCAGCATCAATTCGCGCACCACGTGCCAGTTCGGCGTGAAGTTCAAGACGTCGACGCCGAGCTGCTTGAACACGCTGGTGTTGTTCTCTTCGACTAGCGGCCGGTAGAACCAGTGATCGAAGCGCACCACCAGGGGCTTCAAGCCGAGCTTGCGCACGACGTACCAGAGCTGGAACACACTGTCCTTGCCGCCCGAATAGGGCAGGATGCAGTCGTAAAGACCCTTGTCGCGGTATTGGCCGACCAGCTCCATGAGCTGCTTGTAGCGATCGTCCCAGTCAATCTGGGTGTCCCGGACCTCGATCTGACGACAAACGCTGCAGGAACCAGCCTCGTCGAACGATGTTGCCTCCGCCGTTTCCGGCAACAAGCATTTGCTACAGCTCAACATTTCAGAGATTCTCGCGATTGCATGATTTGTCGTCGGCTTACCACGCCGTCCACCCCCCGTCGACCGCAATACACTGACCTGTCACATAGGCCGACAAATCGCTCGCTAGATAGGCCACAGCGCCTTTCATATCGTCCTCCCGCGCCATGCGCGCAAGCGGCGTGCGGGCCACATACCGGCTCAAAAAGGGCTCTGGCGTCGCCCTGAAGACGCCTCCGGGCGCCACCGCATTGACCCGGACTTTCGGGGCCATGGTCGTGGCAAGCCAGCGCGTGATCTGGACCAGGCCACCCTTGCTTGCGGCGTAGGCCGCGGGGTTTCCCAGAGCGGTTCCCTCGTAAAGCCGCCAGTCCGGGCCGGCGAGCCCGTAGATCGAAGAAATATTGATCACGCTGCCATGGCCGGACTTGGCCAGATCCTCGGCTGCGGCCTGTATCAGGACGAACGGCGCGGTCAGGTTGACCTCGAGCGCCCGGCGCCATGTCGCATCCGACTGCTGCTCGAACGGCACGGCCCACCCTTCAAGGCCGCTGGTGCCGACAAAGGCCGCGCAATTAACGATGATGTCGATGCCGCCGCATGCCTCGCGTACCCGTCGCGGCAGATCCTTCACCGCCTCTCCCTGCTCGAAATCGCAGTCGAACATGTCCGCTTTGACCGACCAGTTCTTCGCGAGCTCCGCCGCAGCCTGTTTGCCAGCGGACGCCGCCATATCCACCAGCGCGATCGTAGCGCCGAGCTCGGCCAGACCGCTCGCAATCGCGCGGCCGATATGACCGGCGCCTCCGGTGATGACAGCGACGCGCCCGTCGAGTGACATCATCTCGCGGAGCGAACGTTCGATGCTCATCCGAATATCCTTTGAAACTCGTCGGAGGCGCGCTGCAGATCGTCGAGCCGGCCAACATCAATCCAGTATTCCCGCAGCGGGAACACCACGGAACGCTTGCCGGTGGCGATCGTCCGCTCGATCAGGGTCGGCATGTCCACGGCCTCGTTGCCATCGAGATGATCGAGCACGTCCGGATCGAGCAGATAGACGCCCGCGTTGACGAAGAACTTCTGGGTCGGCTTTTCGCGGATGCCGAGCAGACGATGATCGTTGAAGTCGACCACGCCGAACGGCACGGTCACCGAATGCTCACGCACGCAGACAGTAGAGAACGCCTGGTGCTCGCGATGATATTTCAGCATCTGCTCGAAATTCACCGTCGTAAGCAGATCGCCGTTCATGACAAAGAATGGCTGCGTTGGCCGCTCGGGCAACAGCGACAATGCGCCCGCGGTGCCGAGGCGCGCGCTCTCCTGGAGATAACTGATCTCGACGCCCCAGGCCGAGCCATCGCCGAAATAGTCTCGGATCATCTCAGCCTTGTAGTTGACCGAGATGAAGAACTTGCCGAAGCCGGCCTTGACGAAACCGCTGAGCACGGTCTCCAGGATCGGCTTGTCGCCAACCCGGATCAGGGGCTTCGGTATGTCATCGGTCAGCGGCTTCAGCCGCGAGCCGAGGCCACCTGCCATCAGGACCACCCAGTGGTCGGATTGCTGCGCGAGCGCTAAATCATCGATCAGCTTGACCTCGACCACCCTGCCCTCCGCATCGACGATCGGAAGCTGGTGGATCGAATGCTTGCGCATCAGGTTGAGCGCGGCGGGGTTGGAAATGCCGAGCGGCGCCGTGATCGGCGTGCGGTTCATCACGAGGTCGACAGAGGCATCGAGCCCGACTCCGCCGAGCAGCGCGCGCCGCACGTCGCCGTCGGTGACGGTGCCGATGATCTTGCCGTCACGCTCGACCACGGCGAGTTGCAAATGGCCCTGATCGATCCGCCGCAGCGTCTCTATCAAAGGCGTATCTTCACTGACGACGAATATTTCTTTCATCACGAACCAATCCGGTCGCCGCAGGCAAAGGCGCCGGCCCTAACGTTCTTTGCGACCACGGCGCCCGCGGCAACGACGGCTCCCGCTCCCACGCTGACGCCCACCAAAAGCACCGCGCCGGCCCCGATATGGGCGCTCTCGCCAATCGACACGCCGCCGCAGAGCACCGCTCCCGGCGCGACATGTGCGTGGTCTCCCACGATGCAATCATGCTCCACCACCGCGCGCGTATTCACCAGAACATTCCGCCCGATCCGCGCCGCCGGCTGGATGACGGCACCCGCCATCACCTGAGCGCCATCGCCGAGCGTCGCATCCGAGGCAATCGCCGCGGAGACATGCGAAATCACCGGAAACCTGTAACCCAGAGCCGCGAAACGGCCAAACAGCGTACGCCGCCCGGACAGGCCCGAATCGGTGCGCGAGGCGCGGTTGCCCAGGCCGTTCACAAGCTCGACCGAATCGACGCTCATCTTCAGGATGTCTTCGTCGGGTCCTGTGATCGGAACACCCCCGACCACCCTGCCCAGGAGTGCGGTGTCACGCTCCATGACCGCGGCAGGACGTATGCCACGGCTCCGCAATGCCTCGATGAGGACGCGGGCATGACCGCCGGCGCAGAGCACGATCAGGCTCATGGCTCCAGCGCCTCGTTGGCCGCATAGTCGCGCTGCGCCGTCCTGCCGAGATAGCTCCAGTATTCGATCGGCTGGATGCCGCTGCCGGGCCGTTTGACGCCGAGATTGTCCTCGGTGAAGCGCTCGCCGGCACCAACTGGGCGGATCGCAACGAGACTCCGCCGTGCCACCGTGCGATTTGGAATCTCTTCCCGCGCGGGCACCTTGCGGCCATCGCCCATCGCAGCCTCGACGTCGCGGATCGACGCAATCATCGCCGCCATTTCGTCGGGTTCGATCGAGGCGCGGTGATCGGGCCCCGGCAGATTGCGATCGAGCGTCAGGTGTTTTTCGATCACGACCGCACCGAGTGCGACCGCGGCTACCGCAACATGAATGCCGCGGCTGTGATCGGAAAAGCCGACGGGAAGCCCCAACGCATCGCCCAGCGTCGCCATCGCGCGCAGATTGATCGAGCGCGGATCTGCCGGATATTCGGTCGTGCAATGCAGCAATGTGACCTTGGCGCGCAGTTCCGTCCAGATCGCGCGGTCGAGCAGAAGGTTTGCGAAATCAGCACTTGCCGGCCGCGCCGTGGCGCCACCGAAATAGCCGAAGGCGATGACGCCAAGCGCCTGCTCCACTTCCGCCAGTGTCGCCATGCCGGTGGACAGGATGATCGGCAACCGAAAGCGCGCCAGATGTAGCAGCAGCGGCGCGTTGGTGAGATCGCCCGATCCGACTTTCAGCGTCGAGACGCCGATTCGGTGGACCAGATGCGTGGCGCTGTCGGCATCGAACGGGGTCGACATGTAGGTGATACCGGCTGCCACGCAGGCCGCGGCAATGCGTTCTTCGTCGTCCTCGCTGAGTTCCAGCGCGCGCAGCATTTCAAGCTGCGACTGCGCGTTGCCGGTGGTCGCCTGCTGATAGCTCGCCTTCGCGGCCCCCGCAGTCGCCAGCTTATCGGCACGAAACGACTGAAACTTGACGACGTCGGCGCCGGCCCGCGCGGCAGCCTCCACCAGCTCAAGCGCCCGCGCGCGATCGCCGTTGTGGTTAACACCGGCCTCGGCAATGATCAGGGTTGGGCGATCCATGTGGTTTCGTCGCTGAGCGCGGGGGCGATCGAAATCGCCCGCCAATCAAGGAGTTGTCTTAGTCGAGTACACTGGTAAAAGCAACGCAAGCGGGCGGCTTGCGGCGTTCCCTTCAGCCCCCAGGCCGGCGACGAATCGCGCCGGCCCTTGTTTGGCGCTAACAGCGGGATTGTCGAGAGCAAATGACCAATTCGCCGGAGATATTGTTCCTGCTGGTGGGCCGCGGGGGATCCAAGGGGTTGCCCGGCAAGAACCTGCGCGAGGTCGGTGGTCTCAGCCTAGTCGGCTACAAGGCAAAGGCGGCGCGGCAATGCCGCTACTGCTCGCGTCTGATCGTATCCAGCGACAGCGCGGAGATCCGGGCCGAGGCGAAGCACCATGGCGCCGAGGTACTGTTCGAGCGCCCGGCCGAGCTTGCGACCGACACCGCCTCCTCCAACGACGTGGTGCTTCACGCCATGGATTGGATCGAGACGCATGAAGGGCGGCGCTACGACGCCATCATGCTCCTGGAACCATCATCGCCCTTCGCGCGGCCGGAACATTTCGACGAGGCGGTCGAGCTGTTCGCCAAGCGCAAGGCGAGTCTGGTGGTCGGCATGCGTGAGACCGAAGTGGCCTCGATCTTCGTCGGGACGCTGGGCGAGGACGGCTCGATCGGCGCCATCGTCGAGAAGATGCTGAAGACGACGGCGCAGCGGCGGCAGGACCAGGCGCCTGAAGTCACCATGAACGGTGCGCTCTACCTCGTGGGCTGGGAGGCGATACGCAAGCACCGAAAGATCTATGCCGATCCTTCCGCAAGCTATGGCATCATGATGGACCGCCTGCATTCAATCGAAATCGAGAGTGCCGCCGACCTCGCCTACGCATCCTATGTCATTGAGCACGGCATGCTCGACGCGTCGCCATGGCGGAAATCCCCATGACCGCAAGCCGCCGCATCGCCGTGGTTACTGGTTC
Source organism: Bradyrhizobium sp. WYCCWR15520 (assembly GCF_056174665.1). Classification (NCBI taxonomy): domain Bacteria; kingdom Pseudomonadati; phylum Pseudomonadota; class Alphaproteobacteria; order Hyphomicrobiales; family Nitrobacteraceae; genus Bradyrhizobium; species Bradyrhizobium sp. WYCCWR15520. The sequence continues at coordinate 36,041 of NZ_JBWBWM010000028.1, read as the reverse complement.
GCGGGCCGACTACGGCTTGCTGCGGGACATCCTGACGCGGTTGAAGGCGGTGGATGACGTCGATCTCACCATCATCGCCTGCGGCATGCATCTCGTGCCGCGCTTCGGCGAGACCTGGCGGGCCATCGAGGCCGACGGCTTTTCGATCGCGGCGAAGATCGATCTGCAACTGCACGACGATCGCGCCGAGACGGTGGCACGCGGTACCGGCATCGGCGTTTCCGGCTTTGCCGCTGTGCTTCCCCAGCTTGCGCCGGATGTTCTGGTTGTGCTCGGCGACCGCTACGAGGTGCTGGCTGCCGCGATCGCGGCGACGCTGTTGAACATTCCGATCGCTCACATCCATGGCGGCGAGATCACCGCTGGGGCCTTCGACGATGCGATCCGCCATGCCATCACGAAGATGGCCTGCCTGCATTTCGTGGCGGCCGAGCCCTATAGGCAGCGCGTGATCCAGATGGGCGAGAATCCCGATTTCGTCTTCAATTTCGGCTCACCGGGCCTTGATCTCGCCAGCACGGCGCCTGTCCTCGACCGGACCGCGCTGTTCACGAAGCTCGGCATCAGTGGCCCGGAACGCTTCCTCCTGGTCACACTGCATTCGACCACGGCGCGGCCGGATACGGACGCGACGAACGTCGCCGCACTCCTCGGCGCGCTCGCCGAGGTTAAGGACCGCAGCATCGTCTTCACCGGCGTCAACGCCGATCCCGGCTATCGCGCGATCGACGACGCCATCAAGGCCTTCGTCGCGGCAAGACCAGACCGCGCCTTTCACTTCACCTCGCTCGGCAGCGAGCGTTACTGGGCAGCGCTACGGCTTGCCGACGCCGTGGTTGGCAATTCGTCGAGCGGCATCCTGGAGGCGCCGGCCATCGGCGTGCCATCGATCAATATCGGCGACCGCCAGCACGGCCGGCTGCGTGCCGCCTCCATCATCGATTGCCCGGCCGATTCGGCCGCCATTCTCGCAAGTTTGGCGCGCATCTTCGAAGGTCGGTTCCAGGCCGATCCGGACGAAGAGCCGCCCTATGGCCGTGGAGGTGCATCGGAGAGGATTGCTGGAACCCTTCGAACGATCGACCTTCGTGGCGCTTTCCCGAAGCATTTCCATGATTTAACCGTCGCGCCGGAACACGCAAAGGAGGGCGAATAACCGCCGGCCATTGTTGCCTGCGCAATGGCACAGGTTGTATAGATCAAGCGACTTTAAGACGATCCGCGCCAGGTCCGGAGAAACGTGACATGACGACAATCGATTCCCTCACGGATGCGGCGCCCGCGGCACATGCCGTCGATGTCAGTGAGCTGCCGATCCCGCCCTATCGCGGCAACACCCTGCCTTCGATCGACTATGACGCGCATCCGGCCTATGGCGGCATGTTCCCCCGGCCGACCTTCCGTGAGCGGCTTTACGCGCTGAATGTGTTCCTGCGAACCTTCGCCTTCGTCACGATCCGCCGCATCGTCGATTACGACAACATGCCGCTGCTGACCAAGGAAGCCGGCTTTAGCGGTCTCAACGCACGGACGGCGCTGCGCTACATCTCGATGTATGCGCGCATCCGCGCCAGCCGCGCGATTGGCACATTGACCGGTGCGCGGCGCCCCGCGATGCCCGCCAACCCGGCGTTGCTTAACAAGATTAAATCCGACGGTATCGTCTGCCTGACGCTCTCGCCCGATGAAATCGATCAGATCCGGAGCGTGACTAATCCGGGCTTTGCCAAGCTCGACGAGCGCCGTGCCAGCATTGCGCCGCAGAACCGCAAGTTCGACGACAACGTCTACTGGTGCACGCGCTCCGCCGATCCGGAGGCCTTCGCGACGGTGGAAAACATCTTCAAGCGTTACGGCATCATGGAGGCTGCGAGCGCCTATCTCGGCCGTCCAGCCGGCGTGAAGCACGTCAATGCGCAGATCAACGACCAGGACCTCGCATTCTGGAAGCGGGTGTTCCCGGACACGCAGCTCGCCGACCCCTGGGGCAGCTACCTGCACATCGATGCCACTTACGGCATGCTGAAATGCGCGATCTACGTCCACGACATCGGCCCCGACGGCGGACCATTCTGCTACATCCGCGGCAGCCAGAATGCGAAGATCGGCTGGTTCGAAGGCATGGTGCGCCGGACCAACGACTTCAGCGGCTTCTCGGGCCGGCGACCCGACGCGCGCAAGAAATTCATGGCATTGCCGGCGTTCCTGCGCAAGAAGGCCGATTTCGGCGGTGACTTGCCCGACAACTCCCCCGATGTGGCGCGGCTGCGCGAGGGACATTTCGCCGCGACCTCGAACTACGGCAATTGCGTGCTGTTCGACGGCAACGGCATGCATCGCGGCGGCATGGTGAACAAGGGCGAGCGCCGCTGCCTCTTCATCCTGCTCGCGGAAATCTGAGGCCCATTCCCGGCGGCATGACGAGCGATCAGCTCTTCGCGTCGAGCAGCTTGCTCGGCCGCTTGAGATAATCGACGAGCTGCTCGGGGCTGAAATAGGCGGCCTGGCTGCGCAGCGGGCTGTCCTTGCGGACAAAGGCGAGATCGATCTGGGCGAGCGCACCATCCAGCGAGCGCATGTGCCCCTCGAGCACGTCATAGACCGCGAACCCTGCCTCGTCGCAGAAGCGCACGATATCGGCAAATTGCGGAATGCCATGGCGCATCGGCATCATTGTGGTCTCGAGGATCATGAGGTCGATCTCATTGATGCGCGAGCCCAACCCCTTGAGCACCTCGATCTCGGCGCCCTGAGTGTCGACCTTGATGAATATCGGATGCTCCAGCTTCTCCGGCAGCAACGAATCCAGCCGACGCATCGGCGTCTTCCGCGCTTCGCCGTCGAGCGCCGAGCCTTCGACCTGCGCGAAGATGCTCGAGCCCGAGATATCGTCATGGACGTTGAAGGTGATCTCGCCATTCTCGGCGCCGGCGGCAACCAGAAAATATTCCGCGTCGAGCCGCTGCTTGAGTTGCTCGAGCACGGGACGGCATTCCGCGACCGGCTCGACTAGAAAATACTTGGCGCGCGGGAACGCGTCGTAAATCGGTGAGGTGCCGAAAGCGATGCCGACGTCGACCACCGTTTTGACCTCGAAGCCCAGGGACTTCAGATGCTTGAAGAACAGCGCGAAGTTCCGGACCGGCGTGTTGGTGCGCATCAGGCGCAGGCCGATCGGCTCCAGGACGCGATTGATTGCCTGGAACGCGGCTGAGACGAATGCCTTCATGAAGCGTACGCCAGTTGGGCAAGAGCCTGGGTGACATGTCAAGATCGATCACAAATGCATTGTCCGCCGGAGGACCCGGTGGAATTTGCAATCGACAGGTCGATTTGGTAAATCAGCGGGGCAAGCCGGTCAAGCGACCGCGCCTTCAGCAGTGACAGCGACACCAGCATGAAAATTCTCGTGACCGGAAGCTCCGGCTTCATCGGCCAGGCGTTGATGCGGCGGTTGCGCACTGAGGGGTGCGCGGTCGTGGGGCTCGACAAGGTTCCGGCTGCCGCAACCGATATTGTCTGCGATATTCTCGAGGTCGATCGGCTCAAAGAGGCCGTGCAGAACGCGGCGCCCGACGCGCTGGTCCATCTCGCAGCGCGCATCGACCTCGATGAGAGAACCAATCTTGCGGGCTATGCCGCCAACATCGAGGGCGTCGAGAATCTGGTCGAGGCGGTACGGCTGACGCCGTCGATCCGGCGAGGGATCTGGACTTCGTCGCAGCTCGTCTGCCGCGTCGGCTATGTACCGAAGAGTGACACCGATTACACGGCGGACACACTGTACGGAAAGAGCAAGGTCCGCACCGAACAGATCGTCCGCAGCGCTGACGGCGCCGGGCGCGAATGGTGTCTGGCACGGCCCACCACGGTGTGGGGCCCCGGCATGAGCGCGCACTACCAGCGCTTCCTTCGCATGATCGAGCGCGGGTCCTATTTCCACGTCGGGCACGGCCCGCTCTGGAAGTCCTACAGCTACATCGACAATATTGCGTTCCAGTACTGGCGCCTGCTCGTGGCACCTGCCGAACAGATCCAGCGTCAAACGTTTTATCTTGCGGACTACACCCCGATCGATCTCATCGCTTGGTGCGACGCCTTTCAGCGCGCATTCGGCTCTCGCACCCTTCGACACGTGCCAATCGCCGTTGCGCACGCATTGGCGTTGTGCGGCGACGCGGTGAACGCGATCGGGATGAAGAAGTTTCCATTCAATTCATTCCGCCTCAACAACGTGCTCACGCAGTATCAATTCGACCTCAAGCCTACCGCGTCGGTCTGCGGCGATCTGCCGTTTGACATGGAGCAAGGCGTCGCTGCGACGGTTGCGTGGCTCGCGGCATCTCGGCACGCTGACCGGTCTGAGGTGGCGGAGCCATTCAACTGAAGCTCCCCGGCATCCTCCGGCGATCCTGACCGCAGCCTGGCAAAATCAAGCATGAAGCCAGTCACCACCATCGAAACCAGCACCAACGCCGAATTTGCCACGCCCAACGGTCCCTGCACCACGCTGAGCAGGATGCTGGCGAGGATAAAGACCAACAGCAGCAACGGCGTCATCAGGTCGGAATGCTTGCTTCCCGCCGCGCTCCAACCCGCCACGGCGCCCCAGATCAGGATGTAAATGATTGCACCGATAAGGCCGAAATCGATGAAGGCGGCGCCCCACACGGTCGGGAAGAATCCGTAGATGGAGGCAGTTCTCTGCTCGGCCTCCATGGCCTCGACGTGCTGGTTGCCCGGGAAGAAGACCCGCAGTAGCGGCGACAGTACTCCGATCTCGTAAACTCCCCATTTCGGGGTGAGCTTGTCGCGTGCGTACCACGCCCGGTCGAGCGTGCGCACCCCGTGCGTCAGATAGAAATAGGTGCTCAGGCCGATCATCGCGCCACGTGGTGATAGGCGGCTGGATTCGATCGCGGACGTGACGTAGCCCCGCGGCTTCACATTCCAGGCTTCCAGCATCATCGGGAGGACGCCATCGGCGGCAGTCGGATTTTGCTCCGGTGGTAGAGCCGCACGCGCCTCTGCAGTTCGATTGCTAAGATCCGTAATTCGATTACTAAGATCAGTTGCCGTGATCTTCTCGCTGGTCTCGGGCGGCTTGCTGGCATTGGCAGAAGGCACCTCGCGCGGCACCGTCTCCTGCTGCAGCTCGGTGATCAGTGGCGACATCTGGATGCAGAAATTCTGCCGGCTCGTCCAGATCGCGCTGGAATAGATGGCAAACAGCCCGATCGCGGCGACCGTCTTGACGATGAGATAATGGCCGCGCGGCAATGGCGGCCGCCCTTGCGCGAGGCGGACCAGCATCGCCATCACAGCGAGAACGAGAACCAACAGGATCGGCATCCGCCCTGAATAGAGCACCGCATAACCGACTGGAGAGACGATGGACAATTGCGCCAGCGCCGCCGCCCATCCCGTTATTTCCTCTCCCTTGAGCAAGAACAGCACCACCGACACGAAGCCGAAGGAGAACATGGCATAGCCGCCATAAAGCAGCGGCGTCCGCTTGATCGATATGGCGTCGACCAGCCCGGGCGCGCAGCGCAACAGCTCCGAGTAGGCACTATTGCTCACCCCGCTCAGCATCGTGCGGTCAAGCGCGACCAACGCAATTCCGACGAGACCGAACAGCGACACAGCGGTGACGATGCGATTCAGCATCCGCCTGGAAAGCGGAGGCATTTGCATCTGACGCGAAAAATAGCGGACGAAAAAAACTATGCCACCCCAAGAGCCGACCAGGAAGAGGCCGACGCCCGAGCCGACTACGGTAAGCACGACAATGGACGGCTGTCCCGCATAGTCTATTGGTCCGATGGCGACACTTAAGAGCGCTGCGCACCAGATCAAGACGATGAGGATTGCGGGTGACGAGAGATTGCCCGCCAGATGAATAAGCCGCTGCATTTTCCCGTTACAAATGCGCCGAAACCCTAAAGTTGTGTAGCAGGGTCACTTTGACACCGCAATGACGGCGCCCATTAGTTCACGGATAGAGCATGTCCGGATCAGTTGGCAGGCCGACAGTTTCCAGATGGGCGGGTTCCCTGCGAGCCTCGCATTATCCGGATGGCCTGTATGACCAGCAACAGGAATAGTACGGTGCTGGCGATGCCGCCGGCCACTGCCGCACCATAGATTCCGTACGTGGGAACCAGAAGGACGTTGAGCAGCGTCGACACCACGGCCGAGCCGAGATTGCATAGCAGGAGATGATTGTCCGACCGCGCTGCATAGAGCGCGTAGGAGGGAACATCGGCCAGCATGCGCAGGAAGATTCCCGGCAGCATGGCGTAAAACACCCCGATGTGCGACGCGTAGGTTGATAGTCCGAGCACCGACAACATCGGAGCCATAGCAACAGTGCAGACGATCACTGTTCCCGACGCCAGCACCAGCATCGACCACAAGAATGAGCGGAGCGCAACGCGGTAGGCATCGACCCCCGCGGCATACCCCGCAATGACCTTCGGCAGAAACTGATGTGATACCGATCCGCCGAGCGACAGCAGGCCGATCAGAATCGTCGAATAGAATGTGTAAATGCCGAGCGCATCCCGGCCAACGAAGATGTCAATGACGAAGCGGTCGACATAGGAGATGACCAGCGCGCCAGCCGCAGTGAACATGAAGGGGCGAGCCGTGCGCAGACCCTCGCGGATGGCTGACCAATCGGGCCGGTATCCCTTCAACTCACGCCAGGGAAGATCGGAGAGCGAGAAAGCGGAAAAGGCGATCGACAGCACACCGCCGAACGCCCACAAGACCAGAACGGTCTCGAGCGTCCGCGTTGAAGGTGCCGCGAACATCAGAAGCGCGACAGCATAGACCCAGATGCCGCCGCGAAGGAACACACCGATATAGGCGCGCACCGGCCGCCAGGTGATGATCAAAATGCGCGTTGCCTCCAACGAGACATACTCGGTGATCAGGATCACGACGAACCATGGCGCTAGACGGGCTGGGAACCAACCCGCCCCGATCGCACTGAAAACCGCGACGCCGATCGCAAGCAGCGCCACCGAGCCGAGCGTCACCTGATCCGCGATGATCCGCGCCCGCCGTTCCGGCGTCGCCGGCACCAATTCGCGCAGCGTGTACGAGTAGAACTCGAGCCCGACCGCGAGCAGCGCAAATGCAAGCGTCGCGGTCAGAAGACCGTACTGCCCCATCTCTGCCGGCGACAGCATGCGCGCCAGCAATAGCGACAACAGAAAGCGGCTTGCCAGCGTCAATGCGCGCAGGATAAGCGCCGAGACCGTGCCCGCAATCGCCGGCCGAGTAGCGAGGTCAAGCAGACGAGATCGCATCACGCTGTTCCATCCCCACCGGCCATTGACATCGGCTGCAGCGCGTCCCTGCTTAATCGTCAGGCGGCGGTTCTGCAGGACTTCAGGAAGCGCGGCAAATGCGTGTTCAGCGAACGCGCCAATGGCTCGACTGACGCGCGCGCGGCGGCATTTTCGGGATCGAAATTACGCCAGCCGAAATAATCTCCCTCAACACTAATTGCTGCGAGGTGCCGCATGATCTCGCGCCGCGTCGTCGCGAGATCATCAGACAGACGCCATCGCGCAAGCCGCTCCGCAAGCACGTCGATTTCCCCGACATCTCGGATGTGCACGAAATGCTGCTCGGTTGCATAATAGGGTTCGGTCGCGACTGAACAAAGTCCGGCCAGCGCTGCCTGGAGCCCGATCGTCCCCGTGAACGTCACCGAGATTGCGCATTTTCCGATCAGCACGTTAGCCGGCACGTCATAGGGCACCAGCGTCACGAAAGGTAATTTTGACAGCCGCTCGAACAACTCGCGCTGGCGGAAACCAAATTGCAGCGGATGATCCTTGACGAATACGCGGTAGCCCGCGCGGCCGAGCACCTCGCAACAGCGCACTAGCACGTCGTCATGCGCAAGCATGTCCTGGGACTTCAGCCAATAGTCCATGGAGGCTTCGGGAAAGAGCTGCAGTCCGAGGAACACTCGCCGCTCGCGCGGCAGATCGGCAAGCCGCTGATCCCAGCCATGGTCGAGCAGCTTGAGTGCGGCAACGTCGCCGACGCGCACCTTGTGCTTTAGTTGCTTTAGCGCGTCGAGATAGTGACAATTGTAGCGGTCACGCTTGAGGAAGCGCCAGACATTGAAGAAGGCGCCACGCACAGAGTAGTAACTGAATATGCGCCAGAACCTGCCCCGTGAAAAGCGCTTGGCATCGCGCACATAAGCGGGCGCGAAATCTTCGGCGCAGAGCTGACTGATTGCGGCATTGATATCCTCGGTCGATGGCTCACGCAACCTGGCCGGCCGGCCGCGGCGCATGAGCATCACCTGATCGGGAATGATCGATGTCGTCATTTCGAGAAAATCGACGCCACGCCGGCGCGCGATCCGCTCCATTACGTCCATGACATAACGGTCGATGGTAAACGTCATGACGAGATGGGGATCAAGCCTATCGAAGGCCTGCTCGATCGCCTGGGTCATGCCGCCGATCAGTTTGAGCGCGAGATCGCGGTTGAGGCTACGGAGTACGCGGCAGCGCAGGATGACATCCGCGCATCCCTCCTCGCCAAACCGCGCAAGTGCGACAGCGGCCGCATCCCCCTTATCGACAAAGCGGTAGAAATCGTCGACCAGCGAATAATCACCGTCAGCCCGTAAGTCGCTCAGCACGACCGCCTCGGCAAACTCCATGCGCGACGCCAAGTATTTCCACCACCGCGTCGTGCTATGAATGGTGAAAAAGACAACGCGGGGCATTAGACCTTGTTCTTGTTGGCGCTTTCGGCCAGGAAGGGGCTACTCGGCAGGTTAATGCAGCGCGTATGCATCTCTTCGGCGACTGGAAGCGGCGAACGTGGGCAGTCCCGGTACATCGGCAATAGGTGCATTGGCGTCCACAGCGGCCTTGCGCGAATGCCGTGACCGTGCAGGGCTCCGAGCAGCCGGTCGCGCTCAGCGGCGTATTCGCGGTCGAGCACAAGCGTATTGAGCCAGTAGTTGCTTTGCGAGCCCTTCGGCTCACGATAAATGCGCGCCCAAGGGAAATCGCTGAAAGCAAGAAGATAGCGCTCGGCGAGCACGCGCTTGGCTTCGACCATCGCTGACAGGCGCTCCATCTGCGCACAGCCGAGCGCCGCATTGATATTGGGAAGGCGGTAATTGTAGGCGACCTCGTCATGGTCAAATGCCCAGGCGTGCGCCTTCTTCGCCGTAGAGGTAAAATGTCGCGCGTGACGGGCATGCGCCTCGTCATCGGTCACGATCATGCCGCCGCCGCCTGTAGTAACGATTTTATTGCCGTTGAAGCTGAGTACGGCGGAATGGCCAAACGTGCCGCAGCCCTGCCCGTTCAAGGTCGAACCGAGCGATTCGGTCGCGTCCTCGACGATCACAAGATCGTATTTGGCGGCCACCGCGCCGAGTGCGACCATGTCCACCGGATGCCCGAAGATGTGCACCGGAACCACTGCGCGAAGCCGGCGGCCCGTCTGCTTGTTTACCCACGCGCCATTCCGCCGCACGGCGATAGTGTCGAGATGCGCCTCGAGTGCTTGAGGATCGAGCCCCAGCGTATTCCAGGTCGAATCGACGAAATGCGGGATGGCGCCGGCGTGGCTCACGGCGTTCGCCGTGGCGACGAAGGTGATTGAAGGCAGCAGCACCTCGTCGCCCTTCTCAACGCCTTCGAGCACCAGTGCAGCGTGAAGCGCAGCGGTTCCATTGACGATCGCCACTGCATGGCGCGAGCCAGTCGCAGCGGCGACCATCTCCTCGAAGCGAGTGACAAATTTGCCTGCGGATGACACCCAGTTGGTGTCGATGCAATCGAGCACCAGCTCACGCTCGCGCGCACCAAAGCGCGGCTCGTGCAACTCGACCGGGCGGGCGGCCGCGCCAAGCACGGCATCCACGGCGTCGAGCACGGGCTTGAGATCAAGTATGGCGGGACGGTTGTTCGCCTGGGCGGAGGAAATGCTCATCTTGTTCACAGCGTGTACGCATTGGCACGATAACGAGACAGGTTCTCCTGCTTGGTGAACCAGGCGATGGTCTGTTCGAGACCCTTGCGCAGGCCGTCCACGCCGGCAAAGCGCGGCGACCAGCCGAGAAGCTTCTGCGCCTTGGCGTTGCTGGCCCACAGGCGATCAACCTCGCTGCGCTCGGGACGAACGCGGACGTCGTCTTGCTCGATCTCGATCGTCACGTCCATCAGTTCGGCGATCATGCGCGCGGTATCGCCGATCGAGATCTCGAACGCACTGCCGATATTGATGACCTCACCGATGCCGGCTTTCGATTCGAGCGCTGCCAGGAAGCCACCGACGGTATCGGCGACGTAATTGAAATCACGCGTGGGATGGACACTGCCGAGCTTGATCTTGCGCGCGCCCGCCGCGATCTGGGTAATGATGGTCGGGATCACCGCACGCGCCGACTGCCGTGGACCATAGGTGTTAAACGGCCGTACCACGGTAACCGGCGTCCCGAACGAACGCTCGAATGATAGCGCGAGCTGATCGGCGCCGATCTTGGTCGCGGAATAGGGCGATTGCCCCTGCAGACGATGGTCCTCCGTGATCGGAACAAACTGGGCCGTGCCATAGACCTCACTGGTCGAGGTGTGCACCAAATGCTCAACACCGAGATCTCGCGCCGCCTGCAACACATTAAGGGTGCCGCGGATATTGGTTTCGACGTAGGTGTCCGGCGAATGATAGGAATAGGGAATCGCGATTAGCGCTGCGAGATGCAATACGGCGTCGCATCCCTTCATCGCCGTGCGAACGCCATTTGGATCGCACACGTTGCCCGCGAATATGTCGAGCTCCTTACGGATCTCGGCTGGCGAGGAATCAAGCCAGCCGTGCAAGCCCATGCTGTTGTAGCGCACAAATGCGCGGACTGCGAAATTGAGGCGGACCAGTTCCTGCGCGAGGTGGGATCCGATGAATCCGCCCGCGCCTGTTAGCAAGATTTTCCGCGACATTTCGGTTCCCTTCGCCAAGCGAGGCTACCCTGAAATACAGGTACCCGGTCTGGTATGGCCGCTTCTAAACAGTCATTCGGCGAGAGACCAGCCGGAACGCACAGAAAACTTGGGAGCATGGTTCTTACGCTTCCATCTCACACTGTCGGAACTATCTGTCCCCATTGATAACTACCATGATACCGCAATAGCCGCCTCAGCGGAACGCGCGGATCAGATCTGTTACAACCTGTAGCTGGTCGCTGGCAATCTCTGCAAACATCGGCAGTGACAGGATGCGTCCCTGATCGGCGAACGCATTCGGAAATTGCTCGGGCCGTTGGTCAAACCGCCGATATGCGGCGAGGAACGGCAGTGCCGTCGGATAATTGATCGCGGTCTGCACGCCATTGGCGTTCAGGTGAGCGGCCAACGCGTCGCGGCGCGGATGCCTGATCGTGTAGAGGTGATAGACGTGGGTGCGGCCCGGCGCGACCTCAGGCACGATAACGTCCTCGATCTGGTTGAGGCCGGCATCGTAGAACTCGGCCGCGTTCCGGCGCGCTTCGGTCCAGGCCGCGAGATGCGGCAGTTTCGCCGACAGGATCGCCGCCTGCATGCCGTCGAGCCGGCTGTTGATGCCTTCGATATGATGCTGGTGTTTTACCAAGCCGCCGTGCCGCGCCAGCATGGCCATGTGCTCGGCGAGCGCAGCGTCGTTGGTGACGATGGCGCCGGCATCGCCCATCGCGCCGAGATTCTTGCCCGGATAAAATGAATAGGTCGCGGCCGCGCCGAACGTTCCGACCTGCCGGCCCTTGTAGCGCGCCAGATGCGCCTGCGCGCAATCCTCGATCACCCAGAGCTTGTGCTTGCGCGCGACCGCCATGATCGCATCCATGTCCGCCGGCTGGCCGTACAGATGCACCGGAACGATGCCGACGGTGCGCGGCGTGATCGCGGCCTCGATCGCCATGGGATCAATCGTGAACGTTGATCCATCCGTATCGCAAAACACCACGGTGGCCCCGGCGTGCGTGATCATCGCCGACGTCGAGATCCAGGAGTGCGCTGTGGTGATCACCTCGTCGCCCGGCTGAACCTTGAGCGCGGCCATGGCGAGATACAGCGCATCGGTGCCGTTGGCGCAGGATACGCAATGCTTGACGTCGACGGCAGTGGCAAACTCCCGTTCGAAGGCATCGACGTAGGAGCCGCGAATGAACGCGTTGTCGCGGATGACGGAAGCAATCGCGCCGTCGATCTCGCTCTTGATGTTCTGATACTGCAGCTGCAGATCCGCAAAAGGCACCGCCATTGACTATCTTCCCTACTTGTCCGCCAGCAGCCGGCGTGCCGGATTGCCCGCATATGTCCCTGACGTCGTGATGTCCCTCGTCACGACGGAGCCTGCGCCGATCACGACGTCATCGCAGATCCTGACCGGCATGATGGTGGCGTTGGAGCCGATCGAGACGCGGTTGCCGATCACGGTCTCGCGCCACAATTCCCTGTTGCCGCGCGCCGGCCCGCCGGTCGAAAAGGTGTCGTTCACGAACATCACGCCATGGCCGACAAAGCAGTTTTCGCCGATCGTGACCAGTTCGCAGATGAAGGCATGGGACTGCACCCGCGTGCCGGCGCCGATCACGACGTCCTTCTGGATCTCGGTGAACGGCCCGACAAAGCATTCGTCGCCGATCTTGCAGCCGTAAAGATTGCACGGCTCGACGATCTTGACGCCTTTGCCGAATTCGACGTCGCGCACGCCCGCCTGATAGATCTCCGGCTTCTTCACGGCACGACACCAAGCCGGCCGAGCCGCGGCGCGAAGCGAAGCGGCACCTCGGCGCCGGTCTCGATCGATTCGTAGAGCGCCGAAATCAGTTCAAGGCTCTTGCGCCCTTCGAGACCGTCGACCAGCGCCGAGCGCTGGTTCACCAGGCAGTCGATCACGTGCTGGTAATAGGCCTGATGGCCGAAGCCGTAGACGTTCGGCGGATTGACGGAAAACTTCTCGATCACGTCCTTGTCGGAGGCAAGCTCATCGACGAAGCGCCAGTGCCGGATCTGGTTGACGGCAAAGCCGGCGATCTCGACCGTTCCCTTCTCGCCAAGAATCGAAAGCGAGCCTTCAAGGTCGGTTGGCCGCACGGCCGTTGTCGCCTCGATGATTCCGAGCGCGCCGTTGCGGAATCTCAGCGTGGCAACCGCCGTGTCCTCGGCTTCGATCTTTGCTAGCGCCGTGACGGCGCGGGCATGAACGCTGACGACATCGCCGAAGAACCATTCCAGCATATCGATGTGGTGGCTGGCCTGGTTCGAGAGCACGCCGCCGTCATAGGCCCAGGTGCCGCGCCAAGCGTCTTGGTCATAATAGCTCTGGTCGCGGCACCAGCGGACGCGGACCGTGCCCAGGATGAGGCGGCCGAAGCGGCCGGCCTCCAGTGCTTCCCTCGCCTTCACAACGGGAACGTTAAAACGATTTTGCTTGACAATGAACAGCTTCACGCCGGCCTCATCGCAGGAGCGGATCATTTCATCGGCGTCTTGCAATCGCAAGGCCATTGGCTTCTCGACGACCACATGCTTACCAGCCTTTGCACAGGCGATGACATGAGCAGGGTGCATTCCACTCGGCGTCAATACTGCCACCGCATCAATGTCCCTTCGGTCAAGGAATGCTTCGATATCGTAATCCGCCGGAACACCGAAATTCGACGCGATCGCGTCGGCCCGCGCCGAAATCGGATCGCAGACTGCGACGAGCCTTGCTCCGCCGATATGACCGCCTCCGAGCAATTCGGAATGACGCTTGGCAATGCGCCCACACCCGAGCAAGCCGAATCTGATCATCATATGTCCCTATACTGACCGACCACATTGCAATGAGCAGCTTAGCAAGCAAACCAGAGGCCATTCTCGATAGTCAAACAATTTTTGTCGTTAGACACTTTTCCGTAAATCTGAACGCCTGATACGGCCTAACCGCCTCACATTCATTAATATGTCACTGGCTGCAAGACTTATCGAACCCGGACAGCGTCATCTGACGCAAAAGCTCCGACGACCTCAGCCAAAAGCGCGAACGCTTCGGCAGTCGATTGCAAGAATAATGCTCGATCGCTCTCAGCGAGTACGCTGGATAGCTCAATAGGCTCGAGCCAAGGTCTGAGGATCGCTGTTGTCTGATGAGGAAAAAATGAAGATAGCCCCCGTTGTTGCTCCAATGGGAATAACGACCGCGACTAATACGAACGACGTCGGCGTGAACGCCATGCGGGGGGCTGACGGGTCATCGTCTTCGTAGATTTCGATCGGCAATCGTTCGTTGTTGTCAAACGAGTCGGAGGGCTGGCAAATGTCTCGTGAAGGGGAGATAACCCCGAACTCGGAACTCAAAAACCTTACGAGAGGCCTATGCAACAAAACTTTTTCAAGCCCTAGGCACTTAGTAACCTGAAAGTGGCCTTTGCGGCAACCCCGTCGATTCCTCAATACAGTGCCGCCAGCTTTCGCTTGCCTACGGAAAACGTCGATTGTAAGCCGTCACGAACCTGGATCCCGGCTCCGAAAAATGGAAAATCTGACCGAGCAAAAGCAAACTCCCGTACTAGACCTCCAGATTGGGAAGCGCCAGGGCTTAATCCTCCTGAACTGGATCCTGATCGCGGTGTCCTGTATTTCTCTTGTTTATGTTGCCCATTATTATTCGGAGTATTACATATCCTTTCGTCCTTCGGGCGTATCTAGCGCCATTGTGCTGATAGCTGCGTTTGCCGTCATCTCGGTGCTTTTTGCGTTTGCCGGCAACAGCTTCGGTTATGTCGTTGGCTTCTATTCCTATACGATGCTCACGGGGTATTTGTGGCTGAATAGTTTTTCAGAGTTGATTTACAATCATCGGCTAGCCGGGCTTTCTGCGGCAGCATCGGCGATCGGATTCTTGTTGCCCGCCCTGTTCATCTCCGCGCCCGTTCGCCAAGTCTATGCTTTGTCCTTATCGGCATTAGATCGTCTGCTCACACTGATCCTGTTGCTGAGCTTAGCGACGATTCTCGTCGGTGCCAGCTACAGCTTTAAATTTGTCAGCATTGAAAACATCTACAACTACCGCCACGAACTTGGATTTCCGGTGTTTCTGAACTACGTGATCGGATCAACATCCAACGCGCTGCTGCCATTTGCATTCGCCTGTTTCGTGGGACGCGGAAATATCTGGCGTGCCGGCGCGGCTCTGTTTTTGCTTTTGGCGTTCTATCCGATCACGCTTAGCAAACTGGCCCTGTTCACGCCATTCTGGCTCGTGGCGATGTTAGCGCTTTCGAGATATTTCAACTTCAAGCTTGCCGTCACTCTTTCGCTGCTTGTGCCGATATCCGTGGGATTGTTGCTGATCATCCTGTTCGACCAGGAGATACTGCCTTACAGCATGACCATGCCCTATTTTGGGCTTGTGAACTTTCGGATGATCGCGATTCCCTCGTTAGCGATGGACTATTACAATAGCTTTTTCTTCAGTCATCCCGTGACGCATTTCTGTCAGATAGGCTTGCTCAAGCCCTTCGTCGCTTGCCCCTATCAGGAGCAGCTGGCGAACGTCATTTACAATGCTTTTGGCATTGGCGGACAATTCAATGCGTCACTGTTCGCGACGGAGGGTATTGCATCGGTCGGAGTCCTCTTTGCCCCGGTTACGGCATTCGCAGCGGGCCTTGTGATTGCGATAGGCAATCGCCTCTCTGCCGGTTTGCAGCCGCAATTCATCCTAATCTCGGGCGCTATTCTAGCCCAAGCGCTTCTTAACGTACCCCTGACAACGGTGCTGCTCACCCATGGCGCCGGCGTGCTTTTTGTCCTTTGGTACATTACACCGCGCGACGCGTTCGGAGTTACGGCGACGCCACCCCCTTAAACTCTTAGCCGGTGACCGATAGGCCTGGAGCTTAAAGCGACGGATGCAGAAAATTGTCCGTGCCGGGCGAGCAATCGGCAGGCCTGCAACCGAAGTCAAGCCTGCATTGCAAGCCGAACGGTCTTGGCAAAGTCCGCCGCAAAGGCTGCGACGCGGACATCCTGGTTCGGAAGGAGGTTGCGGATCACAGGTCCCCCGGAATTCTCTGAGAGACACATGAGTTCGTTCGCTAGGACGACAGGATCGTCAGTTCCGAAATAGTGCGCCGTGCCAGCGGTCTGTTCGCGATGCACATCGAGATCGGACAAAATCATTGGCACGCCGAAGGATTTCGCTTCTTCCACCGTCGTGCTCCATCCCTCGGATCGGGACGGATTTATCAGCCCGGTGCACGCCCGCAACAACGCGTAGACATGCGATAGCGGAATCATTCCCAGATGGCGGAAACGCTTTTCGAGCCCACGGCTTCGCACCCGCCCCATGACCCCATCGAAATAGTCGCGCTCGCGCCGATCTTCGGTGCTGCCCGAGGCGCACACGACCGCGTCGAACCCACGCTGCTCCAGGATGGCCAGCGCATCCACGACCACCTGATGGTTCTTGTGCGTGTAAAACTGATTTGGCAGGTAGAAGTATTTCTCGGGCAACCGGTACTGCGCAACTATCTCGGCCGGATTTGCGGTCAGCAACGCCGGCGATGGCTGGGTTGCGAAACGAACGACGCAGACTTCGTTCTTCGCTCCGGGATAAAATTTCCTGAAATCGCGATGCGAGCTTTCGCTGCTCAGCATTACGGTCCGCCCGGATGCGATCTGCATACGGAAGCCGGCTTCGCGACGCCACCGCGCCGCGGCCGGGAAAAGCTGAGGCAGCCGTCGATGCTGAAAATCGGGAAGCCAGGCCACTGCGCGATAGGGCAGAAGTCGGCCAAAGAAGCGGGCGGCCTCGAAGACGGCATCGATGCGACGCGTCCGGAATTCTGCTACTGCCTTCCGGTCAAGCCCCAGCGTCAACGCCGCAACCAAACCGGCCCGGCCCTCGAACGCCGGCGATCGCACCACCTCCACATCAGGTATCGCGGCAAGCGGCGCAAGGTCGGCATCATCGTCACCGGTTCCGGCAAACACGACGGGAGTGAACTCCCCGGGACGGAACCTGCTCAGCGCCGCAAACAGATTGCTTTGATAATTGTAGCCACCGGCCCAGAGCCGGCGGGGAATATGCGTGAATGCGAGACGCAGTGGCGCATCCGGGCTCACCGGATCTGATCCTTGAACCACGAAACATAATCCGCAAAGCCCTGTTCGACCGGGATCTTCCAGTCAAAGGGCATCGAGCGCAGCATCGCGTCGTCCGACAGCAGGCTTGATGGATCGCCGGCGCGAACGATACCAGAATACTGCAATGAAATGCTTCCGCCCCAGCATTCTGCGAGTATTGCGGCGACCCGCGCCACGGTCGTGCCAAGCCCGGATCCGCCGTTGACCACCTGAAAGTTCTCCACCTGCGGCTTTCCGTCAATCTCGGCCATCAACCGGGCGACATCACGAACATCGGTCCAGTCACGCAGCTCCGTGCCCGTGCCCCCCAACACCAGGTTTCGCTCACCCGCTTGCAGGCGGGAGCAGATGTCCCACGGCAATTGCTTGCGCAAGTTCGGCCCGTAGACCGAGAACAACCGCGCCACCGTGCTGCGCAAACCAAAGGTGACAGCGTAACTTCGGCACAGTTGCTCCATCATCAGCTTGTGCTGGCCGTAGGGCGACATCGGAAGCGTTGTGGCACCCACCGCAATCGCCCCCTCGTGACCCGCGCCGTAGACCGCAGCGCTCGACGCGACGATCAAGCGACAATCCCTGGCCGCTCCGCGTAGCCACTCCAGCAATCTGGCCGTGCTGGTAACGGTGCGCGAAAAATCCTCAAACGGCTGCGCGATCGACAGCCCAACCGACGACCCGCCGGCCAGATGGAAAATCGTTGACGGCAGTCCGGAGTGTTCCGCAAGCGCATTGAGATTGGCCGCATCGATCTCGCCGTTCAGCCAATGCTCAAGGCCAATGCGACGCCTTTCAGCGTCGCCGATCGCGCCATGGCCGATGCCGTGAGCGCGCTTGCCCCGATCAGTCAGCACCCGAACGAGATGCCGACCGATGAAGCCATTGGCTCCGGTAACCCACACGGTCATGCCTGTGCCTTGTGACAGACGAATGAGTGGAGCCGGCCAGGCCGGTGGTCAAAGCGCTCTGCCATCGAAAGCAGCGATGTGAAAACAATCCTGGAAGCGAGTGCAGCGCGCCAAACCGATCTCACCGGAATCTTGTCCGTCAATCTTTCCACGACGGTCGCCCGAAGCGTCTCGATCGTGTAGGGAAACAGATTGATCGGACTCTTCAGCGGCGCGAGCACCTCGATTGTGGTAAATCCCGCAGCCCTTAGCGCGCCCACATACCGATCGAGAAGATACGCATGCTCGCCGCCATAGAGGCGATGCAGCGGATGCTGATCGAGGAATGCGCCGAGGTCGGCTTCCTTGCTGATCACGTGTTCGCGTGCGGCGATGAGCATTCCGCCGGGACGAAGCACGCGGAACATTTCCCGGCAGGCGCGGTCGAGATCGCGCATATGGTGCAGCACGGCCCGCGCGAACACGACATGGAATGTGCCGTCAGCGAACGGCAGGCGCTCGGAAAATTCCTCGACCACCTCGATCGGCAGACGGGCCTCGGCCGCGAGGCGGCGGATCGCCGCTGTCCCGACCACGGCACTGGGATCAGGCTCGAGCGCGGTAACCACAAATCCGCTCCGCGCCAGTGCATAGCTCGCAATTCCGCGCCCGGCGCCAACGTCAAGCGCCTTGCCGGTCCGATTCTCCAGAAACTCCGAAACCGCTTGCCATTCGGCACTGGCAAAATAGCGCTCGGCTGCGTCAATCAGAGGGTCATCATAGAACGCGTCGAGCACGAGCTGGCGCTGGTCCGGCTGGTTGCGCAGCCAGATCACGGCATCTTCCCAAGTCGTGAGAGGCTTTTCGTCCAACATGCAAACCTTGCACTTGCTAGCCCGGCCCGCCGGTCAGATCAGATCCTGAAATTTCGTCCATTGCAGTTGTTTGCTATAGCGCTCTTTCACCATGGCGCAACCCGCCTGAGCGATGGATCTGGCCAAAGTTTCATCTCTGATCAGCCTCTTGATCAGTTCCGGTATTTGCTCGGGCGCGGAATATTCCAGCATGGTTTCGCCATCAACGAAACCCTCCGGATAGCGCCCTGCGTCGGTCAGAAGGACCGCTCCGCATCCAGTCGCCTCAAAGCATCTCATATTGCCGCGGTCCTCCCCCGCCATGTCTACCGCACCGTTGAACACGATCCGGCTTTTGGCGATCGCTGCATATGCATCGAGACCATACAACGGGTCAGCGCGAATCCCACGAATTTCGTCTGGGTGACGGTATGAGCGAAGCACTGGCACAGGAGGAAGAAAATTTGCCAATCGGGTAAGGCGTGAATCTTCGAGGTAAAAGCGTGCCCTGATACCAGGCGTCGAAGCCGCAGCCCGGAGCGCCTGGCTGCGCTTGACGTGATGACGTGAGTATCCTCCGATGAATATGACATCGAGTTCATCACTTCGAGCTGCGGCATAGGCATCCATCACAGGATCGTGCGCCGGAAAAAAATACGCCACCCGGCAGCCTTTCTGTCGCCAGCTATCGAGAATTGACGGAAAGTTGCACACGATCAGGTCGTATTTCGTCAGGTCTGCGCTTCCCGAGGGGGCGGCTCGCCAGCCAACCGACTTCTTCACGCAGCCCGGCAGCTTCGCAACAAACTCACTGCCGTAACGGATCGGGTCGAGATTATAGAATACTTCAGTGCGATGTTGCTCGATCTGCGCGAGCAGAATTTGCTCGAGGTCTTTTGTCCGCAGACCATTCTCTTTCGCCCACAGCATCTGCAGCCGTTCATCGTCTCCATTGGTGTAAAACGCGTCCAGGCTGCCGGTGAGCACGGGCAGAAGAATATGGGACGCGGTAAATCTGGTCTTCAGAAATTGCGCGCGTCCGGCGGCAAAGCTCTGATAGGACAACTGGCGTCGATGGACACGGAATCCACGTGACAGGCCGTTGTTTTGGAACACACGCATGACAGTTAACCCGCCGGCCGTGTATCTGGCGGCAAGCTCAACGCGCGGATTACTCGGGCGGGATTCCCGGCCGCCAGAGTGTAAGGCGGAATATCGCGGGTGACAACCGAACATGCCCCGATGACAGCCCCCTCTCCGATAGTCACTCCCTTCAGGATACTCACGTTGAATCCGATCCAGGCCCTATCGCTCACCACGACCGGCGCATGCGCGATCAGCTCCCAGTTTTTTCGGCCGGCCCCCCATTCGCGAACATCGTTCCGGCGATCCATCCAATCGATACTGTGGGAGTCGTGATCCACAATCGTAACTCCCCATGACATGATGACATCGTCGCCGATGAAGAGGCTTCGATAACAGACCAAATGGCTCCGTCCGATAAATGTGCGATCTCCGATCTGAATTTTGCCCCCAGTTTCCTCGAAGCTGATATCGGCGCGAATGATCGAATCTTCTCCCACTGACAACGTGTTGCCGGCCGCCCGCCTGATGCGGCGCCATGCGATTGTAGATCCACATCCGATATTCACCGCCCCGGAAAATCGACTCTTCCAACCAAGGATGGTGTCGACGCTTGTGAGAATGAGTCTTTGCATGGTCAGGATCTTGCCAGCATCCATTTCATATTCAGATACGGCCAGATGCGACTGGCCGACTCCCAGTCCCACTGCTTTGACGAAGTCAAATGGCTGACCGTTTTACGCAGGCCCTGCTCGTCGACCAGTTCGGCAAAGGCCGGTACCCTTTGATCGAGCAAATCGGCGGTCCATCCGGCCAGAGGTCCGCTAAGCCATTCGGGCATCGGCGAATTGAATCCTACCTTCCGGCGTCCCATGCGAATGGATTCCGGCATGAGGTTGGCCATCGCGTGCCGCGCAATCGCTTTGGAATAGCCATCGGAGAACTTGCATGTCTGCGGCAATGCCATGGTGTACGTCACCAGACGCCAGTCCATGAACGGCATCCGGACCTCGATTCCGTGAGCCATCGACAGGCGATCGAAGTTTCGCAGGATGGTAGGCAGCACCGTGCTGTGAAACATTTGATAGAGCCGCCGGTTCAATGAACCCCAGTCGCGCGGCAGCACATCGTCGTCACCGACTAGCGGAAGCCGGCACGGAATATCGCGCAGACCACCGCGCAGGAAATAGTGCCCCTGGCGTTTGATCATCAGCACCCGCAAAACGTCGGTGCCTCGCCTCGCCAGCGCCGAACCGGAGCCAAGTCCTGCGAGCATGTTTCGCATCCAAAACGCTCCCGATTGTCCTTCCTGGAGATAGGCCCCCATTAACTCGTCTGCGCCATGGCCATCCAGCGACACCGTCACGTTATGCCGCCTGAGTTCTCGATAGATCAACCAGGCGGCGCTTGGAAGTCCGATATAGACATCATCATTGTCATCGAGGATTCGATCGAGTTCGGTTAGCGCATCGCCCCGCCCGACCTTGAGGAATGTCGGCACGACGTCCGCCCAGGCCGCGGCCTCCTCGGCCATCGGCCGCTCGTCGTTGGAGGCGCCGGGAAACGTCGCAACGAAGGCGTGGCGCCACGAGGTGCTGCCGCGCGGGCCCATGCCGGCCTTTTCGTGCGCGGCCATGGTACAGATCACGGCTGATGAATCGAATCCTCCCGACAGACAGGTCCCGATCGGGACGTCGCTGCGCATGCGCAGCGCCACGGCATCTTGGAAAATCTCGCGAAAGCGTTCAACGCATTCCGCCTCGGCTACCGGTATCGCCGGCAAGTGATCCACCGTCCGCCACCAGCGCCGGATTTCAAGCTGTCCTCGCCGCAACCACATCCAGTGCCCAGCCTGCAGGCGCCGCACCTCCCGGCAAAGCGTCCGCTCGCTCCCCTCAATGCCGAAAGCATCGACCAGGAGCCGACGCGCCACATCGACATCCAATGACACGTTGATCAGGCCGCTTCGCGCCAATGCGCGCTGCTCGGACGCAAAGACAAAGCGTTCCGGTGTCATCGCATACAATAGCGGCTTGATGCCGAAGCGGTCGCGCGCCAGAAACAGCTCTTCGGTTCTGGTGTCGTAAATCGCCAGCGCCCACATTCCGTTAAAGCGTGGCAGCATCCCTTCTTGCCAGGCTTGCCACGCGGCCAAAATGACCTCGGTGTCTGACTGGCTGCGAAAGACCGCGCCCTGCGCCTCGAGCTCGCGCCGAAGCTCGAGGAAGTTGTAAATTTCGCCGTTGTACACGATCACATGACGGCCGTCGACAGAAACCATAGGCTGATAGCCGCCCTCCCCGGGATCGATGATCGCGAGCCTGCGGTGACCAAAGGCTAGGTCGCGCTTTTCGTTGAACCAGATTCCTTCCCCGAATGGTCCGCGATGCGCGACGAGGTTCGTCAGTCGCGAGATATCCGCTCGCTCGACCGCGTTGCCGCGGAGGTTCATGACGCCTGCAATTCCGCACATTTTCTACGGCTCCCTTACAGGAACGAGGCGGCTGACGATCACGTGAAGGTCCCGCCAGCACGTCGCACCGTGGGGCCCGATCCGCGACACGGCGACCGCAACGACAAAGATGATACCGGCCGCCACGAAATAGAAGCTTCCCACATACGGCCAGCTCGGCGAAGGGCCGAACGACGCATCGCGCAGGCAATATCCCAGCGCCAGCGCCGTGATGATGCCCGCCCCGAGCGGCATCAACACAAAATTGGCCAGACGCGACCACATGCCGGCGAGACTGAAACTCGTCCGCAGCAGGATGACGGTGGTGATCATCTGGGCGATCATGCCGAAACATGCGCTCCAGCCCGCCGCCTGCCAGCCGAAATACGGCAACACGACCGCGCTGGCCGACAGAGTTGCGACGCCTGTCAGCAGCGAGATCAGGGCATTCGAGCGCGACCGGCCCTGCGCCAGAAAGTAGAATGCGAAGACGTTTGCGCTCGATCCGAGGATGCCGGCGATCGACAGTATCACGAGTACCCGCTGGCCTTCGGCGGCCACTTCCGCACCGGTCCACAGATGAAGCAGCGGGCCGGCAACCGGGACAAGCCCGCCGATTGCGCTTGCCGCAATGACATTGAGAACCCAGGAAGATCGAAACAGCAAATCCACCTTGCGATCGTCGGCCTCTGCCTGCAGCGTACTGAAGAACGGGAACAGCACTTCGCCGACTTTCAGCACGCCGATATACACCGCCTCTTCCAGCCGCTGCGCGATGGAATAGAATCCGACGAATTGCGGTTGCAACAGTGCGCCAAGCAGATATCGGTCCGCTTGCACGGCGACGACCGCGCCCGCCTGCGCAGCCAGTTGCCAGCCGCCCAGCCTGACCATATGACCGAGCGGCCGGCGATGAAGCGCAGGCCGGGCCATCCATTCGGCGGTCGCGCGACGCGACAAACCGAAGGCGAGAGCCAGGTTTGTAGCGAAACCCAACGCCTGACAGCCGAGAAATGTCGAGGCGTGCGGCCAGTGCGGGATGAGCAACAGCATCGATGCCGTCGCGATCACCGTGCCGCCAATGCTGATCGCAGCAATCCGCCGATAATCCTGCCGCGCCGAGAATAACGCCAGAACAACGGCGGAAAGGCACTGACACAGCCATCCGGCGGCCGCCAGCACGAAGGCAAGTCCGAGATCGTCCGCGGACGGGCCAATGAGATGGAATGCCAGGCGCGCGAGCGGCGCCCCCGCCAGCCCGAGAATGATGGCGATCAAGCCGCCGATGCCGATGGCCAGCATCATCGCGGTGGCGAAGTGCCGCTGCGCCTCATCGCGCTGCGCCGGCGCCAGCCGCTGCGCAAGCTCACGCGTCGTAGACAATGCCAGCGCGTTGCTGAACGCCAGCGCGGGCGCCACGCACGCCGTAACCAAGCTTGCAACCCCAAATGCCGCCACACCGAGACGGAAAACCACGAACGGCAGAATCAGCAGGTTCATTGCAACAGCCACCCCAAAGGCGATTGCATTCCAGGCGGAATTACCAAGCAGATCGGTCGGACTTTTCTTCAATGCCATATCATCTTCGGGCCGGCGCGACATGGATCGGTCGATCTACCCAACGACCTGGGAACATGCCGTGCCACGAATGACTAGGAAGCGCACTTGCCGACAGGGAAGAACCGAGCCGGGAGGTCGCTAATTGCTGGGCTTACCCCACCATCGCCTATCTACAGCAGCGATCAAGACGCCGCAATGCAGCCCCTGCAAGTCGTTGAAATAAATTTGCTTTATGATTTTGCTTTATGATGCAGACGATCAAACTAGCTCTCTTTGGCTGGATCGCGCCGGCTCCGATTTTCGTCCTGCCAGCTTGCTCTTCAAGACCAGCTCGCTGACCCGAATAAAAGTTGTTCTCCACGGACTGGGAAGGATGCTACCGCCTCGTGATCGCATCAAGCCTTTTGCTGCAGGTAACGTGTACGAGACACCAAACGGCTCAGCAGCTTCCTGTTCTCTACGAGAAGGGCCACCTTTGAAGCGATATAGGTAATCGGCGCAAGGACGGCCGCGGCTGCGATCAGGGAGATCATCCAGCCACGATTGTGAAGCAACGGGTACAGCAAGCTGAAACTCAGCAGGAGTAGCGGATAGTGGATGACATAAAGTGTATATGAAAATCGTGCCAATCCGCTGATTGCCTTCGGTATCGCTACACCTGAAGAAGTCGCCCAGCGAATCAGGACCGACACCACAAGCGCAAGAAAGACGCCCACAATCACCATCATTCTCTGAGCAGAAGGCGTATCGAAAGGATTGAGCAGATCACTGACCAAGTGCCCGTGCCCCATGACGAACATCATGATCAAGGCGCTAACGGCTAGCGCCGCCGCCCTTGGCCAAACTTTGTCGGTGAATAGTTGGCCCTTGACATAAATGTGCCCAAGCCAAAAGCCGCTGAGCCAGATCAGGAAAAACCAAAGAAACAAAGTGTTGCGACCATATAGCAGCATGATGCCAATGGCGGCGAGCGGGAGTAAGGTAGAAACTGAGCAGCCGTTCCAAAGCCGTGCTGACAGAAATATGAGAATGTAGAACCACCATTCGTAGCTTAAGGTCCAGAGCGGCCCGTCCATGTTGATGGGCGGCGGAGCTCCGGGGACCGCCCCATAGAGCAGAAAGAATGTGCTGGGAAGCGCCGACCATTCGAGTGTCGCGCGCTCTCGGGCAACGAATAGTTCGCCTCCAAGCCGAAAGCTCTCCCGGCCGTGCAGATCCAGAAGCTGGATCAACAAGTAAACTAGGATCGTGATGACAATTGCCGCAATCAGCGGCGGATAAATTCTGAGTATTCGCGCTTCGGCAAACCTAGCCGTTTGAAATGACCCGTCTGCATTTCTGTGACGAAGAGTGCTGACGTATATCATAAACCCACTGACGATGAAAAACATCGTCACTGCGTGAGTAGCCAATAGGCTCGTCAGGATATGGCTTGGAGAACCGACCCCATGATAGGGCAAGACGAACACTTGGAATCCGTGGACGCACGCAACGATCATTGCGCTCACGCCGCGCAAAGCATCCATCAAGTTCGATGTTGCTGCATCGACCTTAACGTTACCTCCACCGCTCATCTGATGAATCGCGATTGGGAAAAATGGCGCACTGACAACTCAAGTCTTTGCCACCAGGGGGTCATTGCTTCGCCAAATCGTACGTTCCTATGCTCTCGCCGCCGGGCTGGTGGCGCGATTGAATTTATCAGGCCCCACTTTAGCAGCAATTCGGTTACAGTTATCAGGGTACCGAATGCCGCTGGGCAGGCTCGCCCCTCTTTGCCAGACAGCATCGAATTAGCCCATGCTCCGGGACAGGTCCATGCCCGTTGTTTTCCGGGCTGGTCAGGCTAATGCAGGATGAAAAAGCCAGCGGGCAGCTCGGCCACCTGAAACTTTACGTCGTTGTGCTCGAAGACGTTGATTATCGCATCCTGACCGCCAGTCGCTGGGTGAAACAACGAATCTGCCTGCACGACCGCAGGAAGCGCTTCCGGGTTTGCATAGCTGGCTGAAAATTCGGCCAGCCAGACAGAATCAGTTCCGCCACCCTGTTCACCGAAATCTGCCCGGAATCGGAATGCGTCATGAGCGCCTAGCGCAGTCGGGGCCATTTGCGAGATGGCGGAAGCGCCAATCGTGCCGTCACCGTTGAGATCCTGCTGGAAGCTCGTTTCCAGCGACCTAATGCCAGAGCTGCTCCCCGAGGCAGGCGCGGTGTTGGTGATGTAGTTGCCGTTGCTGTCGACGCTCCAGACGATGTAGCTGTCAGCCGCCCCGTACTTCAACACGACCTGGTAGCCGCTCGCCGTCTGTTCTGTTCCGATCGGCGTCCAGGCGCCGAACTGGCCCACTACAACCGGCGCTCCGTAGCATTTCAGCTCGGGGCCGGAATTGGCGCTGACGCTGGTGAGATAATAGTTACTGCCGACCTGGACCAGCTTGGTCGACCCGAAGGACTCGATGGCTGTTCCTGACACGGCGGCTATGCCAATCGTGCCGTCGCCGTTGAGATCCTGCTGGAAGCTCGTTTCCAGCGATACAATGCCGGAGCTGGACCCCGAGGCAGGCGCAGTGTTGGTGATATAGTTGCCGTTGCTGTCGACGCTCCAGACGATGTAGCTGTCAGCCGCCCCGTACTTCAACACAACCTGGTAGCCGCTCGCCGTCTGTTCTGTTCCGATCGGCGTCCAGGCGCCGAACTGGCCCACTACAACCGGCGCTCCGTAGCATTTCAGCTCGGGGCCGGAATTGCCACTGACGCTGGCAAGATAATAGTTGTTGCCAACCTGGACCAGCTTGGTTGACCCGAAGGACTCGATGGCTGTTCCTGACACGGCGGCTATGCCAATCGTGCCGTCGCCGTTGAGATCCTGCTGGAAGCTCGTTTCCAGCGATACAATGCCGGAGCTGGACCCCGAGGCAGGCGCAGTGTTGGTGATATAGTTGCCGTTGCTGTCGACGCTCCAGACGATGTAGCTGTCAGCCGCCCCGTACTTCAACACAACCTGGTAGCCGCTCGCCGTCTGTTCTGTTCCGATCGGCGTCCAGGCGCCGAACTGGCCCACTACAACCGGCGCTCCGTAGCATTTCAGCTCGGGACCGGAATTGCCACTGACGCTGGCAAGATAATAGTTGTTGCCGACCTGGACCAGCTTGGTCGACCCGAAGGACTCGATGGCTGTTCCTGAGGCGATGGAAACGCCAATCGTGCCGTCGCCGTTGAGATCCTGCTGGAAGCTCGTTTCCAGCGACACAATGCCTATGCCGGCCCCTGAGGCAGGTGCGGTGTTGGTGATGTAGTTGCCGTTGTTGTCGACGCTCCAGACGATGTAGCTGTCGGCCGTCCCGTTTTGCAAGACGACCTGATAGCCGTTCGCTGTCTTCTCCGATCCGATCAGCGTCCAGGCGCCAAACTGTCCCGCTACGACCGGCGCTCCGTAACAATACAGCTCGGGGCCGGGACCGCTGCTATTGCTCTGAAGAAAGTAATATGAGGAGACCTGGACCAGACTGGTCGATCCCTGCGCCTCGATAACCGTTGGCGAGTTGGTGAAGGTCGAGCTCGCAAAGGTCCCGTCGGAGAACTGGAAATTCTCGACCTCCGTAAGGGAGTCCGCCCCGTCGGCCGATCCAGTTCGCTGATCTATCACCGTATATGTCTGATTTGCGGAGTTAAAAACGATCAGATAATTGCTGCGGGAGCCCGCAAATACGGCGACGTCAGTACCGGAGCCGCCCAAGATGGAGTCGTTTCCGGCACCACCGATCAGCGTATCGCTGCCACCGCCGCCCGATAGCGTACTGCTGGTGTTGCTCGCGATCAATCTGTCGTTGCCGCTGCCGCCGATGGCTTTCTCGATGGTCGCGCTAAGTGCGATTCCGATGTTGTTGACAAGCCCGCCAACCGAGGAGAAGACGCCTGCATGCAGATCGATAGTCTGCGCCGCCGAATAGCCGGAGCAATCGAGCGTGTCGTTGCCGCCGGCATCGTAGATCGTCAGCGCCGGCGCCGATGTGTAGTTGCCGAAATTGAATACCGCGCCCGCAGTGCCGTTGAAGCCGTAGACGGTGTCGCCTGTCCTGGTCGTGGTCGCCGCCCCGTAGACCGAGGCCACCGCGTAGATGTCGGCCATTTGCGGCGTAACGACGTAGCGGTACGAACTCCCGGAATAGTTCGGCTCCGAGAAATACGACATGATTGAATATTGCCAAGTGTCGTTGGCGTAGGTCGCGTTGGTCGCGTACGACGCGCTGCCATTGTACGGGCCCTGATGGCCCAGCCCGAGCGCGTGCCCGACTTCGTGGATGTAGGTCTGGTAGGCATAGCTGTCGATGCCGGTCTTGCCGTCGTTGGCGCCGCCGTCGGTGGTGACCCAGTCGGAGCTGATCACGATGTTCATGGAGGTGATTGCGCCCGAGCCATTCCAGGACCCGCTCGCATAAGCCTGCATCGTACCGGAATTGCTGAACGTGATGTTCGCCGTGCCGGACGTCTGGACGAACGTGATGTTGGCGACCTCGGACCACGCCTGCAGCGCCGACTGGGCCAGAAACTTCTCGGCCGTGTTCAGCGCATTGATATTGTAGGTGATGGTGTTGGACGCCCAGTGATGGGCGATGGTGCCGTTGTATTGCCAGAAGCCGTTGACGAGGTAGTTGGCAAGCGTCGCGATCGACGCCACCGGTTTCGCTGCGCTCGTCACTATCGTGGTGACGGTTTCGGCCGCGACGGGGAACGGATCGCCGTCATCGGTGAAGAGCGTGTCGTCTGCCGGCTCGGGCGTCGCAATGGACGCGTCGTTGCCGGCGTCCGGCGCCGCAAAGGTCCAGACGTCATCAAACAGCGAAAGGTTTTTCTTCATCGATCAAGCCCGTCAGCAGGGTCGTATGACTGCGTGAAATTCGCAAAAGCACACGGGACGCTAGAATCGCTTTGTTAATGCTTGTTTACCAGCGGGCTTGTCGCACGCGCTTCAATTTCGACCCATTGCGGCGAAAAGCAAAAATTCTTCGGTATTACCCCCGTAGTCTTGCGGGGGTACGATTCCGCTTTGCCGCGCAGGCGGGTTTTCGGAACCGGCGTGCCGCCACGCCGTGCCTTCGGCCGGGCTCCGAACAAGCTGTTGGAAATCATCGCCAGATTTGTTTAAGTCGGGCCGGGCTGCCCTTCCATCAGCGAAAATCCAAAAAAACAAGGTTTCTCAATGCCTTTCCCACGCGCTTCGCAGGCCCTTTCCCGCTTCACCGTGCTTGATCTCACCCGCGTCCGCTCCGGGCCGACCTGTGTTCGGCAACTGGCGGATTGGGGCGCCAACGTCATCAAGATCGACGCGCTGCTGGAGGACAGCGGCGGCGAGCAGCCGGGCGGCCCGCGCCAGGGCTCGGATTTCCAGAATTTGCACCGCAACAAGCGGGCCATGACGCTGAACCTGAAGGACCCCAAGGGCCTCGACGTATTCAAGCGGCTCGCGGAGCAGGCCGACGTGGTGGTCGAGAACTTCCGTCCCGACGTGAAGGCCAAGCTCGGCATCGACTATGAGAGCCTGCGCCAGGTCAATCCGCGCCTCGTCTATGGCAGCATCTCGGGCTTCGGCCAGGACGGCCCCTACCACAAACGGCCGGGCTTCGATCAGATCGCGCAGGGCATGGGCGGGCTGATGTCCATCACCGGCGCCCCCGGCGAGGGCCCGATGCGGGTCGGCATTCCCGTCGCCGACCTCACCGCCGGCCTGTTCTGCGCGCTCGGCATCCTCACCGCCCTCCTCGAGCGCGACGTCTCCGGCGAGGGCCAGTGGGTGCAGACCTCGCTGCTGCAGGCCCAGATCTTCATGCTGGATTTCCAGGCCTCGCGCTGGCTGATGGAACAGGACGTCGCCAGGCAGGCCGGCAACAACCATCCGACCTCGATCCCGACCGGCGTCTTCAAGACCTCCGATGGCTACATCAACATCGCGACCACGGGCGGACGAATCTGGGAGCGCTGCGCGCAGGCGATCGGCGCGCCCGAACTGATCACCAACCCCGATTACGCCACGGCGCCGGCGCGCTCGAAGAACCGCGATGCGCTCAACGCCGCAATCGGTAAGCTCACCGAGAAGAAATCGACGGAAACCTGGGTCAAGGAATTGAACGAGGCCGGCGTGCCCTGCGGCCCGATCTATTCGATCGACCAGATGTTCGAGGACACCCAGGTCAAGCACCTCGGCATCGCCCAGCACGTGCCGAACGACGAGAATCGCCACATCCAGCTCGTCGGCCAGCCGGTAACACTGTCGCGCACGCCGAGCAGCATGGCCGCACGGCCACCCGAGTTCGGCGAGCAGACCGAAGAAGTGCTGGCCGAGTTCGGCTTTGACACGGACGAGATCGCCGAATTGCGCCAGCGCAAGGTGGTGTGAGGCGATTCAAGCGTTCCACGAAACAATCTTCTATCCGCCTACGCTCTTAGAAGGACTGAAAGGAACAGAACCGCATTGGGGCCGGCGCAAGCTGAAGAGAGAGACCATCGACCGAACGGTATGACTTCTTGGCCAAGGAATTAGCTGAGGCCAAGAAGAGCGACAACGATGTATCTGGATCTGATCTATAGGGCATTGCCCGAGTTGAACGTTCGCACGAACAGGGTGAAGAAGCTACCGAAGCCGGTCTGGCCAACGGGAGGGAAACAAGATCAATTTGGGCGGATTTGGATTCATTGAAGGCCGCAGTCGACGAAATGTCGACGGCCAAACCCTAGCTGAACTGAGGTCCTACGGGGGACCGGCTCAATTCGTTCTCCGCAATGAAGGGCTAACTCTCTCTCGCGCAGCATCCAAATCGGACTTTATCCGTGGCACCGCTTCATTGGCCGGTTCCCGCCTTGGGGGTGGCTCATTAAGGTCCCGTGCCCACGGTGCGCCTGCTCGAACTGTCGTCCTCGATGTCGTCGCTTGATCCGAATTCACGCAAGCAGCGACGAGTGGACCAACAAGAGTTATCACCCCCGCACTCATCATCACTGGGATGCTCATCCTCATGTAACGGATCCATCCGAATCG
Source organism: Bradyrhizobium sp. WYCCWR15520 (assembly GCF_056174665.1). Lineage (NCBI taxonomy): Bacteria > Pseudomonadati > Pseudomonadota > Alphaproteobacteria > Hyphomicrobiales > Nitrobacteraceae > Bradyrhizobium > Bradyrhizobium sp. WYCCWR15520. Next base: position 5,001 of record NZ_JBWBWM010000028.1, on the reverse strand, counting down.
ATCGTCAAATATAACCTAGTACTGGGCGAAGGGGCCCGCCAGCGTGAACCGGCACGTCTCGGAAGTCAGGGCCCTTTAACGTCTAGGTTGCATCCTGCTCTCGCTGTTCTTGATCTTCGGGGGCTATTTCGAACCCTACAACGTGAGATAGGACGTCCGCGAACATCGCTGGAGGAATATGATGGCATGAAACGCGGGTGAGATCCAAGAGATTGACAAAGGTAAACGGTTTCCGGGCCAGGATTTGTAATCCAACGAGATGGAAGATCGCCTTCGCTCACGATTGTCTTTCACAACTAAAAGAGGCTGAAGCCGGAAGAGAGGTCTTTCAATCCATCTTGGACACATCAACACATCAAGAGAGCATTTTTCCCGAAGCTGTCCGAGATCTTCCTAGGGAGATGCAGCATCCCTCTATTACGCATTTACTCGTTGGCGGCGCGTTTGCGGGCGCCCGGCAGTGCTTCGATAGCTTTCGCTCCGCGAATTACGGCATTCAGCCTCAAGCGTCAGCGCCTCATAGCGATCCCCGAAGCGCCCCGCAGCCGAATAGCGGGCGTAGTTTGGGGCTCCATCGCTGCGTCCTTCCAGTAATTATCTTCGATATTCTCTGACGGAGGCCTCGCCCCCTCAAACCGCGGGTAGAAGCTTGCGAGCAGCGCCAACAGAAAGTTGCGGCGAGTCAGTTGGGAGAGGCGCGTCATTCCAATGGCCAGGTGCGGAAGATATGGGGATTCGCAGCCCCCGCGCCCGCTGATATCTCATCTGTAGCAAGCATGACAGGATAATCCGGAAGGTTCCGCCGCGTCCCTGCGGGATCCGGCAAGCAGCCCTGTTCCTCCCTGTTTCCAGCACTCGTCACTTTGCCGGCAAAATGGTACACCGGCAGACATGTTGCCGCGCGTGGCGTCCGAGAATGAAAGCTCCTGGCTGAAGAAGCGTTTTGCGCCGGACCAAGCTTGCGAGCGAACTCGGCAGCCGCTGCAGCGTCGGTTTCGAGAACGGGGTGAAGCAGGCCGTGCAGTGGTCACGAGCCATGGCGTGACGTCAGCAGCGGCGCCTACCAGGCGTGGATCGACCAGAACTACGGCTTCCGTCACGCGGTCTAGCCATTCATGCGCATCCTTGTGCTCAATGCGGACTACCCGCGCTTCCTGAGCTGGCTCTATCGCCGCCAGCCTGGGCTCGGAAGCGCCGGTTACGCCGCCCAGATGGCGGCGAGAAACAGCAGCCTGTTCGGCGTCGCCGACTTCTATTCGCGGAGCTTTGCCGCGCTCGGCCATTCGGCGGCGGAGATCCATGTCAATAACGCCTGGCTTCAGACGGCATGGGCGCGCGAGCATGGCGTGGCCGTCAAGGCGGCGGGGCCTGAGACAACGAGCGGAAGCACCTCGATGCCGGCCTGGCTGCAACGCGCCGTGACGCCACTCAAGCCGATGCTGCGGCCATTGGCCCGCAAGGTCGGCCTCAGCCCCAGCCTCGACGCGCAGGCCGAGGCAATCCTCTTGGCCCAGATCGAGGATTTCAGACCCGACGTGGTGCTCAACCAGGACACTTTTCACATCGACCCCGGCCTGATGCGGGGCATCAAGGCGATCGGTAACCCCATCCTGATCGGACAGATCGGGATTGCGCCATCCCGAGGCGTGGACTGGTCGGTCTACGATCTGATGATGTCGCAGCTTTCGGCGACGGTGGATTTCTTCCGCCGCCTCGGCGTGCGCGCGGAGGTCAATCATCTGGCGTTCGAGCCCGCCATTCTCGAGGCGCTGCCGCCGGCGCCTGCCGTCGACATCGAGGTTTCCTTTGTCGGCACGGTGTCGCCGGATCACCAGCAGCGGATTGCGTTGCTCGAGGCTGTTGCCGAACGTTACGATCTCAAGCTGTTCGGCAACTGCCCGCAGACGCTGCCGGCCTCCTCCCCGCTGCATCGCTGCTTCCAGGACGAAGTCTGGGGCGCGGACATGTATCAGGCACTGCGGCGCTCGAAGATCACGCTCAATTCCCACATCGACATGGCCGGACGGGAAGCCGGAAACATGCGGCTGTTCGAGGCGACCGGCGTCGGCGCCTTCCTGCTGACCGACTTCAAGGACAATCTGAACACCCTGTTCGCGCCGGACCGCGAGGTCGCCGTCTGGCGCTCGATCGACGATTGCCTGGCTGTTATCGGCCGCGCCCTCGACGAAACCGAAAGCCGTGCCACAACGGCCGCTGCGGGCCAAGCGAGAACCATGGCTCAGCACACCTACCGCCACCGTGCCGCCGAAATCCTGGGTTTCGTCGAAGCCTTGCGGGCGCCGCGATGAAGCTGCCGCGCTTCGTCAGACAGATCGACAAGCCTGGTCGCGTAACTTATCGTGCTGTTCCCGATGGTGCTGTATCCCTCCGTTGTCACCGTGCCGGCGAAATGGTTCACCGGCTGACATGCCGCCGCGATCGGCTACACTGCCCCACCATTATCCTGTGAAATTTTATGCGCATCATGATCCTCAACGGCCCGAACCTCAACATGCTCGGCATCCGCGAGCCGCACATCTACGGCTCGACCACGCTCGAGGCCATCAAGGCCTCCTGCGAGGAATTCGCCGCTTTTGCCGGCGCGGAGCTGGCGTTTCACCAATCGAACCACGAGGGGGTGCTGGTCGACCTAATCCAGTCCGCGCGGACCTCGGCGGACGCCCTCATCATCAACCCCGCCGCCTACTCCTTCACCTCGATTGCGATGTACGACGCCATGAAGATCTTCGAAGGGCCGATCTACGAGGTGCACATCTCCAACATCCACGCCCGCGATGAGCTGCACCGGCACTCCAAGCTCTCGGCCGCGGTCAAGGGCGTGATCGCAGGCCTCGGCCCCTACGGCTACATCGTCGCCATGCAGGCCGCGCTGCAAGGCGCCGGCAAGCTGCCGGCGGCCCTTCCGACGGCCCTGCGCCTCGGCCCGAAGTAGGATCACAACATGCAGGGAGCCGGCTATCTTGCCATCTGGAGCGATCTGACGCCGCAGGACGAAACCGACTGGGCGCACTGGATCACGCGCGAACATGCCGCCGAGCGCGTCGGCATCAACGGATTTCTGGCGTGTCGAATCTTTCGTGCGCTGGGCGTCGCCGTGAACCGTTACTTCATCCTCTACGAACTCGAGGACGAGCGCGTCGTCGGCGGGCCGGATTATCTGGCCCGGCTGAACGCACCGACGCCATGGTCGCAAGCCATCATGCCCAGGCTCGGCAATTTCGCGCGCGGCGGCGGCCGCATCAAAGCCTCGGCCGGCACCGGCCAGGGCGGCGTCGTCGCGCCCCTGCGCCTCGATGCGGCGCCATCCTGGGACGCCGCCACAGCCGTCGCCGAACTCGCCCGCCTTAACCGCATCATCGCCGCGCGCCTGCTGCTCACCGACGCCGCGCAGACCTCGATCAAGACCCGCGAAAAGGGCATGCGGGCCAACGACGGCTCCTTTGCCGCCTTGCTGCTGATCGAGGGACTGGACGAAGCCGCGGTCCGTGACGCCCTCGCTCACTTGCGCAAGACGCTTCCTGCCGAGGATCATGGCGCGATCGACGGGATGCCGCTTTACCGGCTGGCGTTCAGCTTGCCGAAGCGGCTCCTGCCGGGCACCACTTATTCCGCGTGATTTTTCCGCGCCTCGACAGAATCTTTCTGCGCGATCTCGCGGATCAGCTCACAATAACCTGTCATGGCTGCGGCAAATTCGAAACGTTTGGAGATTTCGGCCGCGCGTTCGGCCCGCTGTGGGTCGATGGAACGGGCGGCGCGACTGACCGTCTTCGCCAGTTCATCAGCATTGCCGGGCTCGACGACCCAGCCGACATCGTGTTCGGTCACCGTCAGCGCCGCCTCGGCATCCGCTTCCGAAACCAGGACGACCGGACGGCCGATCGCCAGCAGATTGTAGAACCGGCTCGGGACAGATACGCCAGCGACGCTCTTGCGGTACGGAATGATCCAAAGGTCCGCGGCCGAAAGAAAAATCTCCAACTGGTCGTCCTCGACGCGGTCGACCAGCGTGACGTTCGGAAGCCTTGCCTCGGCCTGCATCGTCTTCAACTGCTCGAAGCCCACTCCCCAGCCCGACAACAGGAAATGGACATCCTTATCGTCCCGCAGTAACCGCGCCGCCTCGAATACGATAACGGGATCGTGGGTGAAGCCGAGATTGCCCGATAGCCCGACGACGAAACGGGCGGACAACGAACGCCGATACGGATTGTCAGGCTCGATCGCGCGGACACCACGCGCAAGCGTCGCCCAGTTCGGAATGAAGCGGATCCTGTCGCTGGTCATTCCGCGATAGCGCAGCAGCAGTTTCTCCGTGTCGCGGCCGATGATGACGACGGCGCCCAGCGCGCGAAACATCGGCGCGTTCAACGCGCGCATCGCTTTCGCGACGATCGACTGCGGCTTCAACAGGCCGGCCATGACGAGAACGTCGGGATAGAGATCGTGCATGATCAGCACCGACCTCGCGCCCTTCAATTTGGCGGCGGCGGCAAAGGCGTAAGGCAGCATGAAGGGCGCGGGAACGGTGAGCGCGACGTCGCCACGGCGCAACTTCACCAATAGCGCAATGAACGTCCGGATCGTGAACAGCAGTTCGGCCAAGGCGCGCTTGAGCAATGCGGCCTTGCCGGGCATCCAGTTCCTGACTTCGACGACGGCAGGCTTGCCGGCGGCCGCTGCGGCGGCGGAGCCTGCCGTTCCCGACAGCACCAGAACTTCGGCTTCCCGCGCCACGCGTTCCGAAATCGCCGCCATGATCGCCGCCGTCGTGCTCGGGTCCGGCGGATAATGCTGGCTGACGACGACGACTTTTCCGGACTTCTGCATCTTGGCTTTCGAACCGGCCCGCGTGGCCGGCGGACACCGAAAAAAGATCAGGCGGCGTTCGAGCCGAACTCGGGCACGGCGTCCTTGAGCACCGCGCGGATGGTGGAACGGTCATCCCGCGCAATCGCATCCTCCAGCGCCGCGATCCAT
>NZ_JBWBWM010000027.1:0-122649 GCF_056174665.1 Bradyrhizobium sp. WYCCWR15520 | reverse complement strand
AACACCATCAATGTGAGGGACGACCGCCCGCCTTCCAGGCAGGTCGCGCGAAGCGCGCCACCCAACACCGCCGTAGCAAGCGCGGCTTGCCTGGAGGGTGGACCGGGGCCCGTTACCCCATCTACGAGTCCGCGCGTTACAGCTTAATTCCCGCCCTTGCCGCCGCCTGCGCCACATACTTCTGCGTCTGCTCGAACGCGCCCTGCAGTGCCTTGGCCTTCGACACGTCGTCGATCTCGGCAAAGTTTGCCGCGATCGCGTCCGGCGTCCAGTCGGACTGAGCGAGGTTGATGCCTTCGGTCTCGATGATCTTGATCACCGCGAATGAGCCGGCGCCGGCGCCCATGATGGTGCGGGTCGGTGCGTCCTCGCTCAGCAGAAACTCCACCGCCGGCGTGATCGCCTCGGGCTTCATCAGCTCCAGCGCCTGCGGCGGCAACAGCTCTTCCGTCATCCGGGTCGCCGCGGTCGGCGAGATCGTGTTGACGCGGATGTTGTTCTTGCGGCCTTCGTCGGCGAGTACATTCATCAGGCCGACCATGCCGGCTTTGGCCGCGCCGTAATTGGCCTGGCCGAAATTGCCGAACAGGCCCGACGACGAAGTGGTCAGCACGATGCGGCCGTAGTTGCGCTCGCGCATGCCATCCCACACCGCCTTGCAGCAGTAAAACGTGCCGACGAGATGGACGTCGAGCACCTTGGCAAAGTCGGCGACGTCCATTTTTCCAAACGACTTGTCGCGGAGGATGCCGGCATTGGCGCAGAGCAGATCCACGCTGCCCCACTCCTTCGTGGCCCGCTCGACCATCGCCGTGACCTGCCCGAACTTCGAGACGTCGGCGCCGTCGGCCATCGCGGTGCCGCCCGCTTTGCGGATTTCCTCGACCACGGCTTCGGCCGGCGACAGCGAGCCGCCGGTGCCGTCACGCGCGCCGCCGAAATCGTTGACCACGACCTTGGCGCCACGGCTCGCCAGGCCAAGCGCATGTGCCCGTCCCAGACCATTGCCCGCGCCGGTGACGATGGCGACGCGTCCGTCAAACCTGATTGCCATGAGTTGCGATTCCCGGATTCTCGTCATGCCCGGGCTTGACCCGGGCATCCATCAAAATTGAAGAGCTTTTTGATCAGTGATGGATTGCCGGGTCAAGCCCGGCAATGACGGCAGGAACTCAGTTGAAATAAATCAACCCGATCCAGTCGGCCACCAGCGCGGGCTTGTCCTCGCCCTCGATCTCGACGGTGACATTGGTGCGCGACTGCAGTTCCTTGGGCTTGCGCAGCTTGGCTTCCATGAGCGTGAACCGGCCGCGGACCCGCGAACCGGCGCGGACGGGCGACAGGAAACGCAGCTTGTCGAAGCCGTAGTTGACGCCCATCGCCGTGCCTTCGATGACCGGCATCACCTCATAGGACATGATGCTCATCAGCGACATCGTCAGAAAGCCATGCGCGATGGTGTTGCCGAACGCGGTTTCCTTCTTCGCCCGTTCAGGATCGACATGGATGAACTGATGGTCCTCGATCACGTCGGCATAGACATTGATCCGGTTCTGGTCGATCAGGTGCCACGACGACACCCCGATCTCCTTGCCGACCATGGCCTGATAGGCCTCAAACGAGACCGGCGGCTTCTTCCAGACTTCATTCATTGATCAGCTCTCCAACCCGGCGGTCCGCACCTTCTGCAGCTCCGGGAATTCATCCTCGCGGAACTCGGCGCCGCGCAACGCGTCGTTGCGATTATTATCATGTTCGAGCCGGCGCAACTGGACGCGGCGGATCTTTCCGGAAATCGTCTTCGGCAGTTCCGTCACCAGCTCGATTTTGCGGATGCGCTTAAACGGCGCTAGCCGCGTGTGCAGGTGTTTGAAGATCGACAGCGCCGTCTCCGGCGTGCGTTCCGCGCCCGAGACCAGCAACACATAGGCCTTCGGAATCGCGAGCCGGATCGGATCGGGGCTGGGCACGACGGCGGCTTCCGCGACCTGATCATGCTCCAGCAGCACGCTCTCCAGCTCGAATGGGCTGATGCGGTAGTCGGACGATTTGAAGACGTCGTCGGAGCGGCCGACAAAGGTGAGATAGCCCTCGTCATCGGCAAACACCACGTCGCCCGAGCGGTAAAGATCGCCGTCGGCCCCGCTCAGTTTGCCGTCCTCGCCCTGATAGCCCTGCATCAGGCCCGCCGGGCGGTCGGCGCCGAGCACCAGCGTCACCTCGCCCTCCTTGGTAACGTGGCCGTCATTGTCGGTGATCCGCACGCGGTAGCCCGGCAGCGGGCGGCCCATCGAACCGACCTTGACCTTCTGGCCCGGCGAGTTGCCGGCCAGCGCGGTGGTCTCGGTCTGGCCGTAGCCGTCACGAATGGTGAGACCCCATGCCGCCTTCACCTGGTCGATCACTTCCGGATTGAGCGGCTCGCCGGCGCCGCAGACCTCGCGCAGGCTGACCTTGAAGTCGGCGAGCTTCTCCTGAATGAACAGCCGCCACACCGTCGGCGGCGCGCACAGCGTGGTGACGCCGCAGCGGCCGACGATTGCCAGCAAGGCCTTGGCGTCGAAGCGCGGCTGGTTGACCACGAACACCGTGGCCCCCGCATTCCATGGCGCGAAGAAGCAGCTCCAGGCATGCTTGGCCCAGCCCGGCGAGGAAATATTCAGATGCACGTCGCCCGGCTGCAGGCCGAGCCAGAACATCGTCGAGAGCGCGCCGACGGGATAGCTGCGCTGGCTGTGCCGCACCAGTTTTGGTTTTGCCGTGGTGCCCGAGGTGAAATAGAGCAGCATGGGGTCGTCGGCATGGGTCGGCCCATCAGGCGCAAACGCTTCCGGCGCACTCTCCGCCCCTTCGAACGGCAGCCAGCCGTCGTGCTGCGAGGTCGCGCCGACCACGATCCGCACCAGACTGTCGCCGCCGAGCCCTGCGAACTTCGCGACCTGATCCTGCGTGGCCACCACCACCCTCGCCTTGCCGCGATCCAGCCGGTCGCGCAGTTCGTCAGGCGTGAGCAGCGTCGTCGCGGGGATCACGACAACGCCGAGCTTCATCGCCGCCAGCATGGTCTCCCACAGCGGCACGACATTGCCGAGCAGCAACAGCAAATGATCGCCGCGCCTCAAGCCCTGCGCGCGCAGGAAGTTGGCGACCTGGTTGGACCGGCGCGACAGTGTGGCGAAGGAAAGCTTTATTTCCTTGTCGCCGGGATCGACGATCCAGAGCGCGGTGCGATCCCGGCTGTCGGCATTGCCGGCGAGTTCCGCGTCGAACCAATCCAGCGCCCAGTTGAAGGGAACCGGGTCGGGCCAGCGAAACCCTTTCACGGCCGCATCGTAATCGGTGCGGTGCTTGAGCAGAAAGGCGCGCGCTTCCTGAAAACTCGTCATCAGGTCTCCGTTATTTCCCAGCGAGGCTCCTAACGTGCTGGATAATACCGGAAAAATCCACCCCGCCATGGCCGGCGGCATCAAACGCCTTGTAGATCTCCTGCGCGTGCTTGCCGAGCGGCGTGACGGCGCCGGCGGCGTTGGCCGCATCCTGCGCCAGCGTCAGGTCCTTTACCATCAGGTTGGAGGCGAAGCCCGGCTTGTAGCCATTGTTGGCGGGCGAAGCCGGCACCGGGCCGGGCACCGGGCAATAGGAGGTCAGCGCCCAGCACTGGCCTGAGGAGGTCGAGGCGACGTCGAACAGCGCCTGGTGCGACAGGCCGAGCTTTTCGGCAAGCGCAAAGGCTTCGCCGACGCCTATCATTGAGATGCCAAGGATCATGTTGTTGCAGATCTTGGCCGCCTGCCCGGCACCCGCACCGCCGCAATGCACGATCTTCTTGCCCATGTTTTCCAGCGCGGGCTTTGCCGCCGCAAACGCCTTGTCCTCGCCGCCACACATGAAAGTGAGCGTGGCACCCTTGGCGCCGCCGGTGCCGCCCGACACCGGCGCATCGACCGAAAGCATGCCGGACTTGGCGGCCAGCGCGTGCGCCTGCTTGGCGCTCTCGACGTCGATGGTCGAGCAATCGATGATCAGCGTGCCCTTGGCCATTGCCGGGACCACTTCGTTCCAGACCGACAGCACATGCTTGCCCGCGGGCAGCATGGTGACGACGACATCAGCGCCCTTGACAGAAGCGACCGAACTCTCGGCAATGGATGCGCCGTCCGCCTTGGCCTGATCGCGCGAGGTCGCAACCAGATCGAACGCGGTGACCTTGTGGCCGGCCTTGACCAGATTGGCCGCCATCGGCCCGCCCATGTTGCCGAGGCCAATGAATGCGATATTTGCCATGATGTTCCTCCGCTGGGGCGTTTCTGTTTTGACTTATCGAAATTTCAGTTCGTCGGCGCCGATCTCGGCGAAGTAAGGCGCGATCATTGCCGGCGTCACGTCTTCAATGCGCGGCGGCGACCATTTCGGATTGCGGTCCTTGTCGATCACGGCGGCGCGCACGCCTTCGCGAAAATCGTCGCTGGCGAACACTTCCAGCGCGGCGCGATACTCCCGCACCAGGCATTCTTCCAGCGAGTTCGACTTGCGCGCCAGCCGCAGCAGCTTGAGCGTCACCACCATACCGCGCGGTGACTTTTCGCTGAGCGTCTGCAACGTCGCTTGCGCGAAATCCGATCCGTCGCGCTGCAGCGCCGCGACAATGTCTTCCATGCGATCGTGGGAGAACAGCGCATCGATCTTCGCCTGCTGCGCGGCGACCGGTCCGGCCGTCTCGCCGGTCGAGAAACCGTCGATCAGCTTCGTCACGTCAGCCGACGTCGTGCCGGGCTGCACCTTGATCAGCGCCTCGCGCAAGGCCGGCAGTTTTGATGACGGCACCACCGCATCGGCAAATTTGGCATTGATAGCATCGGGGCCGTTCATGGTCTGACCGGTCAATCCGAAGTACGTGCCGATCTCGCCGGGCGAATGCGACAATAGCCAGGTGCCGCCGACGTCCGGAAAGAAGCCGAGGCCGACTTCAGGCATTGCCAGTTTAGTCTTCTCGGTCACGACGCGGTGGCTGGAATGCGCCGACAGACCGACGCCGCCGCCCATCACGATGCCGTCCATGAAGGCGACATAGGGCTTTGGGAATTTCTTGATGCGAGCGTTGAGGATATATTCGTCGCGCCACAGAATCTTGCCGAGGTCGCCCTTGACCTTCGAGCTTTCCCAGAGCGCGCGGATGTCGCCGCCGGCGCATAGCCCACGCTCGCCCGCCCCTTCCAGCACGATCACGGCGACATCGGGATCGGCCTCGAAGACATCGAGCGCCTTGTCGACATCGTGGAACATCTCCAGCGTCACGGCATTGATGGCCTTCGGCCGGTTCAGGCGGATGATGCCGGCAAAACCTTCCTTGCGCGCGATCAGGTCGCCCTCTGCAACGGCCGCATCCGTCATCGCGCGCCCTCGATCATCTTGCGCGACACGATCAGCCGCATGATTTCGTTGGTCCCTTCCAGGATCTGGTGCACCCGCAAATCGCGCACGATCTTCTCGATGCCGTATTCGCTGAGGTAGCCGTAGCCGCCATGGAGCTGCAGCGCCTGGTTGGCGACCTCGAAACCGACATCGGTGCCGAAGCGTTTTGCCATCGCGCACAGCATGGTGGCGTCGGGGTCCTTGCGGTCGAGCGCTGCTGCTGCGCGCCACAAAAAAGTCCGCGCCGCCTCCAGCTCGGTCGCCATGTCGGCGAGGCGGAATTGCAGCGCCTGGAATTCGTCGAGGCGTTTGCCGAAGGCTTTTCGCTCCTTCATGTAGGCCAGCGACTTGTCGAGCGCGCTTTGCGCGCCACCGAGCGAGCACGCCGCGATGTTGAGGCGGCCGCCGTCGAGCCCGGCCATCGCGATCTTGAAGCCGATGCCCTCCTCGCCCAGCCGGTTCTCGACCGGCACGCGGGCGTTCTCGAAAAGCACCGCGCGGGTCGGCTGCGCGTTCCAGCCCATCTTGCGCTCGTTGGCGCCGAGCGAGACCCCGGGCGTCTTGCCGTCGATGACGAGCGTCGAGACGCCGCCGGGACCATCGCCTCCGGTCCGCACCATCACCACCAGCAGATCGGTGCCGCCCGCCCCTGAAATGAACTGCTTCTGGCCGTTCAGGACATAATGATCGCCCTCGCGCACCGCGCGGGTCCGCAGCGCCGCGGCATCCGAGCCGGCGCCCGGCTCGGTAAGACAGTAGCTTGCGATCAGCTCCATCGTGCAAAGTTTCGGCAACCACTTTTGCCGCTGGGTGTCGTTGCCATAGGCATCGATCATCCAGGACGCCATGTTGTGGATCGAGATGAACGCCGACACGGTCGGGCAGCCCGTCGCGAGCGCCTCGAAGATCAGCGCCGCGTCGAAGCGGGTCATCGCGGAGCCGCCAACGTCCTCCTTGATGTAGATGCCGCCCATGCCAAGCGTGGCCGCTTCGCGCATCACGTCGACCGGAAAATGCTTCTCCTCGTCCCAGCGCAGCGCGTGCGGCGCGATCTTCTCGGCCGCAAACGCCCGTGCCATGTCGCGAATTGCGATCTGGTCCTCGTTGAGAGCGAACTGCATTCTGGGCTCATTCTTTCGTCATTGCGAGGAGCGAAGCGACGAAGCAATCCATTCGTCCTTTTCGCAATATGGATTGCTTCGCTGCGCTCGCAATGACGGGCTGGGCTACGCCATCACTTCATCAACGGGATCGAGAACTCCGCGCCCTCCTTGACGCCGGACGGCCAGCGCGAGGTCACCGTCTTGGTCTTGGTGTAGAAGCGGACCGAATCCGGGCCGTGCTGGTTGAGATCGCCAAAACCCGACTTCTTCCAGCCGCCGAAGGTGTAATAGGCGATCGGCACCGGGATCGGCACGTTGATGCCGACCATGCCGACATTGACCTTGGCGGCGAAGTCGCGCGCGGCGTCGCCGTCGCGGGTGAAGATCGCGACACCGTTGCCGTAGTCATGCTCGGACGGCAGCGCCAGCGCTTCCTTGTAGTCGTGGGCGCGAACCACCGAGAGAACGGGCCCAAAGATTTCTTCCTTGTAGATCCGCATGTCCTTGGTGACGTTGTCGAACAGCGAACCGCCGAGATAGAAGCCCTTTTCATAGCCCTGCATCTTGAAGCCGCGGCCGTCGACGGCGAGCGTAGCGCCTTCCTTGATGCCGATATCAATGTAGTTCTTCACCTTCTCGACCGCCTCGCGGGTCACCAGCGGGCCGTAATCGGCGGACGGATCGACCGAGGTGCCGATCTTGAGCGATTCCACGCGCGGGATCAGCTTTTCCATCAGCCGATCGGCGGTGGTCTTGCCGACGGGCACCGCGACCGACACCGCCATGCAGCGCTCGCCGGCCGAGCCGTAGCCGGCGCCGATCAGCGCGTCGACGGCCTGGTCCATGTCGGCGTCGGGCATCACGATGGCGTGGTTCTTGGCGCCGCCGAAACACTGGCAGCGCTTGCCGGTCTGCGCAGCGCGCTCATAAATATATTGCGCGATCGGCGTCGAGCCGACAAAGCCGATCGCCCTGATATCGGGGTCGTCGAGGATCGCATCGACAGCTTCCTTGTCGCCGTTGACGACGTTGAGGATGCCGGGCGGCAGCCCCGCCTCCATCATCAGTTCGGCCAGCCGCATCGGCACGCCGGGATCGCGCTCGGAGGGTTTCAGGATAAACGCGTTGCCGCAGGCGATCGCGGGCGCGAACTTCCACATCGGGATCATCGCCGGGAAATTGAACGGCGTGATGCCGGCAACGACGCCAAGCGGTTGCCGCAGCGAGTAGATGTCGATGCCGGGACCGGCGCCTTCGGTATATTCGCCCTTCATCAGATGCGGAATGCCGCAGGCAAATTCCACGACCTCAAGGCCGCGCTGGATGTCGCCCTTGGCGTCGGGGACGGTCTTGCCGTGCTCGCGCGCGAGCAACTCAGCAAGCTTGTCGTAATCGCGCTGCACCAGTTCGAGGAACTTCATCATGATGCGCGCGCGGCGCTGCGGATTGGTGTTGGCCCATTCGGGCTGGGCCAGCGCGGCGTTCTCGACGGCCGCGCGGACTTCGGCCTTCGAGGCCAGCGCCACCTTGGCCTGGACTTCGCCGGTCATCGGCTCGAACACGTCGGCCGTCCGTCCGGACGTTCCCTTGACCTCTTTGCCGCCGATAAAGTGTCCGATTGAGCGCATGGATAATCTCCCTAAGGTCCCGCGTGGGATCGCTTTCGAGCCCCTTTTTGACCTGCATTTCTTAGGATACAAGTCCGATAAATTGCACCATAGATGTGCGGAAATGCTGGATCAAGGCGACCGTTCGATCGACTGGGATGACTTCCGTTTCGTCCTCGCCATTGTGCGCGGCGGATCGGTTTCCGCTGCCGCCAAGCAGCTATCGGTCGATCATGCCACCGTGATCCGCCGTGTCGACCGGCTGGAACGGCATCTCTCGGCCAAGCTGTTCGACCGCCGCAAGACCGGCTACCTCCTGACCGAAGCCGGCCAGCGCGTCGCCGACAGTGCGGAGGCGATGGAATCCACCATCGTCGCCAACCAGGAGGCGGTCGGCGGCTCCCGCGCCCAGCTCACCGGCACGGTCCGGATCGGCGCGCCCGACGGTTTCGGCAGCCACTTCCTGGCCGCGCGGCTTCTGAAGTTCACCGAACGGTATCCCGATCTCGATCTGCAGCTCGTCGCCACCGCACGGCTGTTCAGCCTGTCGAAGCGGGAAGCGGATATCGCGATCAGCCTGACCATGCCCAAGGAAGGGCGGATCGTCGGGCGCAAGCTGCTCGACTACAGCCTCGGCCTCTACGCCGCCCCTGCCTATCTCGACCGCGCGCCGAAGATCGCCTCGCGCAGCGACCTGCCCGGGCACCGCTTCGTCGGCTATATCGAGGAACTGCTGTTCACCCCGGAACTGGATTACCTGCCCCAGGTCTCGCCGAAGATTTCCGCCAAATTCCGCAGCGCCAACCTGATCGCACAACTCAACGCCACCATCGCGGGCTTCGGGATTGCGGTGCTGCCGCACTTCATGGCGACGGCGCATCCGGAATTGCGACCGGTATTGCCTGATGAGGTCAGGATTTCGCGCACGTTCTGGATGCTGATGCATGCCGACAGCAAGGACCTGGCGCGCATTCGCGCGGTGGCCGATTACATCTGCGAGACGGTGGAAAGCGAGCGCGCGCTGTTTGGCGGGAGGTGAAATCCCTCCACCCGTCATTGCGAGCGAAGTGACTGTAGGGGTGGGCAAAGCGAAGCGTGCCCACCATTTCAGACGGCGATCTCGGAAAGATGGTGGGCACGCTGCGCTTTGCCAACCCCTACGATTCCCGCCGTCAATTCACCTTCGCCCGCGCCTTCTTTGCAGCCGGCTTGGCGGCTGCGCGTCCCAGCGCCGCCTCGCGGCCAGCGACGAGAATTTCGTCCGACAGTTCACCGCTGCCGGCGACGCGCGACATTACCAGCGTGCCCATCATAGTCGCCAGCGTTCCCATCGCCTGCTTGCGCGCGGTCTTGCGCGGCACGTCCGGAATCTGGTCGGCCATCACATCGATCAATTGTTCCAGCTTGGCGGAAAAGGCTCTTCGTGTTTTTGCGCTTTCACGGGCAATTTCGGCGCCGAGCGTGGGCACCGCGCAGCCGCGACCGGGATCGTCGCGATGCACCGTCGACACGTAGGAATCGACGATCGTCGACAGCCGCTTCTCAGCCGGCGCTTCAGCGGCGATCTTGCGCCAATGCTCGACCGAGCGGTCCATCGCGTAGGCAAAGGCCTCGATCACCAGCGCCTCGCGGGAATCGAAATGCGCGTAGAAACCGCCATGGGTCAGCCCCGCCTCCTTCATCAGGTCGGCGACGCCGATGCCGTGGGCGCCCTTCTCGCGAAGCCGCACCGAGGCCTTTTTCACGATCCGTGAGTGGGTTTCCTGCTTGTGCTCTTTCGAATAGCGCATTGACGCGTCCCATTAAATGTCCCTGGTCATATAATAGCAGTTGTGCGCGGGAAATGCTGCATCTATTTCGCGTTTCCACCCGGGATCATTGAGAAGGTCGCGGTTGCGTGCACTGCAAGATTGCCGACGCCGTCGCGGACGAAGCCTTCCGCATAGCTGGTCTGGCGGCCGAGCTTTACCACTTTGCCTTCCGCCGCGATCGTGCCCGATCGCACCGACAATGGCCGCAGAAAGGTCAGCTTGAGGTCCAGCGTGACGGAAGTCTGCCCGGCCGGCTGCATGGTGGCAATGGCACAACCCATGGCGGTATCCAGTAACGCCGCTGATGTCGCGCCATGGAGCAGGCCGATGGTATTTTCGAGACTCTCGTGCGGATCGAGTTCCATCACGATGCGGCCAGGCTCTGCAACGGCCATCCGGAAGCCGATCAGCCGGGCCATCGGCGGCGGTGGCAGGATGCCGTCCCGGATCGCGCACATCGTCTCCAGACCGGACATGCCGGCGGCTGCTTTCGCCACCGGCCCGGGCGCCTGCCAGTCCACCACCCGCTGCCTTCGCGCGGTTGCCGAGAAGAGATCGACGGTATCAGCCATAGTCATGGCAGCCCCCTTTGAATGATGATCGTCATTTTATACGGAAGACCTCCCGCGCGCAACCGCCCTGCCCACCTGCCCTTGACAAGCCGGCGCAATGTCCCGGAAGTGGCGTCACCATCCAAAACAAGGCCCGGAAAAACAAAATGGAAATGCTCAATCCCCATTGCGGCATCGACCGCGACGGCAGAGGCGTCGTTCGGCTCTCGATCTGCAATGCGGGCAGCCTCAATATCCTGTCTTCCGCGGTCACCAACGGCGTCCGCGAGGGGTTTGAGAAGCTCGCCACTGAGCCCGATATCCGCGCGGTGATCCTGGCCGGCCAGAGCGAGAAGAGCATGATCGGCGGCGCGGACATCAAGGAGATGGCGAAGCTCGATCAGAAATCCGCGGAAGCTTTCATCACGCGGCTGCGCGACCTCTGCGAGGCCGTGCGCCAGTTTCCAGCGCCGGTGATCGCGCGACTGCCGGGCTGGTGCCTCGGCGGTGGCCTCGAAGTCGCCGCCGCCTGCGATTTCCGGATCGCCGCCCACGACGCCAAATTCGGCATGCCGGAAGTGCGCGTCGGCATCCCCTCGGTGATCCACGCTGCGCTATTGCCGCGGCTGATCGGTTGGGGCCGCGCCCGCTGGCTGGTGATGACGGCCGAAAATATCGACGCGCCCACCGCGCTCGCCTGGGGCCTGGTCGACGTAGTCGCGAAGGAAGGCGGGCTCGATGCCGCGGTCGAGCATACGGTGAAGGCGCTCCTCGAATGCGGACCCGAGGCGTTGCGCATCCAGAAGGCGCTGTTGCGGCAATGGGAGGAGTTGCCGTTGACCGAATCCGTCAATTTGAGCGTCGGCGTGTTCGGGCAGTCCTTTTTGACCGGCGAGCCGCAGCGGTTGATGGGGGAATTTCTCGCCCGCAAGAAATAGACGGAGGGAGGTATGAGGCCTGCCGGCAAGGGACCGCTGGAGTCGCTCTATTTCGACTATCCGCGCTTCGCGGCGCGGCGCGTCCCCGAGCTTGACGGCGTCACGGCTCGGCATCCCGTCCTGATCGTGGGGGCCGGCCCGATCGGCATGACGGCGGCGCTGGTGCTGGCGCGGTACGGCATCAGGAGCGTGCTGATCGATCGCAAGGACACTTTTAATGATGGCAGCCGTGCGATCTGCATCGCGCGGCCGAGCATGCATATCCTGGAGCGAGTCGGCGCGGTCGCACCGTTTGTCGAGAAGGCGCTCGGCTGGCGGTTCGGCCGCAGCTACTACCGCGGCGAGCAGATTTTCCGGCTGGAGATGCCGCAGCCGCCGGGCGAAAAATATCTGCCGATGTACAATCTGCAGCAGCAGTACATCGAGAAATTCCTGCACGATGCGGTGGCCGCCAACAATCTCATCGACATGCGCTGGCAGAGCGAATTATCCGGCCTCGAGCGCCAAGTAGATGGTGTTTCTGCCCGCATTTCATCGCCGGTGGGGGATTACTTTCTCGACGCTCTCTATCTGCTGGCCGCCGACGGTGCACGCTCGCCAATCCGGTCGATGCTCGGGCTCCGCTTGAAAGGTGACAATTACGAAGGCCGGTACGTGATCGCCGACATCCGCATGGAGCATGATTTTCCGACCGAGCGTCGGGCGTTCTTTGAACCGAGCGGCAACCCCGGCGGCACAGTGCTGATCCACAAGCAGCCGGACGATATCTGGCGGGTGGACTACCAACTTCGCGAAGGGGAAAGCGAGGCCGAGGCCCTGAAGGAGGAGAATATCCGCGCACGCGTCAGTGCGATCCTTGCCGATATCGGCCACACAAAACCGTGGGAGTTGGAATGGTGGAGCGTCTATTCCGCCAATACCTTGTGCCTCGATGATTATCGGCACGAGCGGGTATTCTTCATCGGCGATGCCGCGCATATCGTGCCGATTTTCGGCGTGCGCGGACTGAACAATGGTCTCGCGGATGCCGAAAACATCGGCTGGAAGCTTGCGCTTGTCCTCCATGGCGAGGCTGACGACCGGCTGCTCGACAGCTATTCGCCGGAGCGGCGCGGCGCCACGCTCGATGTGTTCGCCAACGCCACCAAAAGCACGCGCTTCATGACGCCGCCGACGCGCGGCTGGCGGCTCGCGCGCGAGGCTGCGTTGTCGCTCAGCTTGAAGCACGAATTTCCGCGGGGACTGGCCAATCCGCGCCAGATGCAGCCCTACACCTATTCGGACAGTGTGCTGACACCCTATGCCGCACGCGATGCAGCCTTTGCCGGCGGGCCAGCCTGCGGCAGTGTCGCGTCGAACGCTGGGCTGGCCGACGGAAGCTACCTGCTCGACTACGCCGGCCATGGCCTGACGGCGATCCTGTTCTGCGAGGCACAACCCACCGCCGAACAGTTGGCATCGATCGAACATCTCGGCCGGATCGACAAGCGGTTCGCAGCCATTGTCGTGGGCTCACAGACCTCCATATCCGGCGCAAAGACAATCGCTGATCATGGCGGGGAAATCGCCCGCCTGTTTGCTGCAGCACCCGGCACGCTCTATCTGCTGCGGCCGGACCTGCACATCGCCGGGCGATGGAAGGCGGCTGTCCCCTCCGAGATCCTGAGAACCGCAGGCATTTGCCTGGGAAGCGAGATGCCATGAGCGCGATGCCGTTTGAAGACTTCGAGACCGCCTACGAGACGCTGGCGAAGGCGATCGATATGGCCGGGCCCGACCGCGAGGCGCTGTTCCTGACCCGGCTTGCGCTGGTGCTCGGCCACGAGGTCGGCGATATCGCGGTCTTCAGGAAGGCCATCAAGACGGCACTCGAGGACCTGGAATAGGACGTGTACTCACTAGCCGACTGAAAAGAACGGAGTGGTCGGATAGCCAGTATCCGCGGTTGGAGGTGAAGCGGGCCTCGAGGGCTGAACCTGGGATGTCTGCCAATGCCGTTTGTATTGGCCTTGTGGCTGGCCTGTTT
This sequence comes from Bradyrhizobium sp. WYCCWR15520, assembly GCF_056174665.1. NCBI lineage: Bacteria > Pseudomonadati > Pseudomonadota > Alphaproteobacteria > Hyphomicrobiales > Nitrobacteraceae > Bradyrhizobium > Bradyrhizobium sp. WYCCWR15520. Next base: position 109,201 of record NZ_JBWBWM010000027.1, on the reverse strand, counting down.
CGACCTCATATTGGTCGACTTCTCTCCCGTAAAGGTGACGCTTGAACTGAAGCATCCGAACGTTTGCGTAAACCTTGACCATCCCTTTCGTATGACCCATCGCGCCTGCCGCATTTTTGCGAAACAAATCAACGTGCTCGTGCGTCGCGATGGTGACATAACGCTGTTGTTTATGGTGCCTGCCCTTTAGGAGCAAGGAGGAGCTGATCGATGAAAGCCGAAGACGCCGCCGACATGATGGATCAGGAGAAGGAGAACGACCGCTTCAAGCAGCGCGCGGCGGTCGGCATCGCCATTCTGGCGATGCTGCTGGCCATCACCGGGCTTGGCGGCGCCAACGCCGGCAAGGAGGCGACCAACAACAACATCTATGCCGCGAACCACTATGCCTTCTACCAGGCCAAGAACATCCGCCAGACCGACTACAACCTCGCGGCCGACGCGATCGAACTGGCGTTCCTGCAGGACGGAAGCCTCAACGCCGAGGCCAGGACGGCCCTGAAGGCAAAAGCGGACGCCTATCGCAAGACGGCGGCACGCTACGAGTCCGAGCCCGAGACGCAGGAGGGCAAGAAGGAATTGATGATGCGGGCCAAGGACTACGAGAGCAGGCGCGACCATGCGCTGAAGCAGGATCCCTACTTCGACTATGCCGAAGCGCTTCTGCAGATCGCCATCGTGCTGATCTCGGTCTCGATCGTCGCGACGCTGCCCTGGCTTGCGATCGTCGGCAGCATCGTCGGTGCCGCGGGTGGCCTGCTGATGGTCAACGGCTATACACTGGCGATAGAGATACCGTTTCTGGCAGCATAGAGGTCCGAACGCACGCTGCGCCGGTCGGATGGTGGTGCGCAGCGTGTCGGATATTCTGATCCGCTGTCCTACGACTGGAAAGCCCGTGCATTCCGGCTTGGACACTGAGACGGTGAACTTTGACACGCTCCCGAACGTCGCGCTTTCGAACGCTCCCATTGCGGGGAGTGCATTTTTGGAGGCCAATGGATGCTCGGGTGTGGCACGGAGGCAAGCCGCTACAGCGCTAAACTGAGGCCGCTTCAGTTGGCGGGTTCTTTCACTTCGCGAATGTCACCTGTTGGGCGCATATTGTTGTGCATGTCTTGAAACGAGGGAAGTGTGACATTCAAGTCATGCCATCATCACGATAGAATGCGCAAAAGCAAATCAGGCAAACCGCCCCAACAGAAATTCCTGAGGCCCAATGATCTCGAACTGGTTGTCCGCCACCCTCGCCCGCCGCAACATTCACTATGGCTGGGTGATGGTCGCCGTGACCTTTCTCACCGCCCTGATCTCTGCCGGCACCGTCGGCGCTCCCGGCGTTTTCATCGTGCCCCTACAGAAGGAATTCGGCTGGACCACGGCGGAGATTTCCTCGGCGCTGTCGATCCGCTTCATCCTGTTCGGGCTGATGGCCCCGTTCGCCGCCGCGCTGATGAACCGTTACGGCCTGCGCAATGTGACGCTGCTGGCGCTGCTGATCGTGGTGTCTGGTCTCGTCGCGTCGCTGGCGATGACGCAGGTCTGGCAATTGATGCTGCTGTGGGGCGTGGTGATCGGGATCGGCACCGGGATGACGGCGCTGGTGCTGGGCGCAACCATCGCCGCGCGCTGGTTCCTGGCGCGGCGCGGCCTCGTCGTCGGCATTCTCACCGCCAGCGTTGCCACCGGGCAACTCGCCTTCCTGCCGCTATTGGCGAGCCTGACCGAGGCCTATGGCTGGCGGCCCGCGCTGGCGCTGGTGTGCGTGATGCTGAGCGTCGCTGCCTTCGCCGTGCTGATGACTATGCGCGACCGGCCGAGTGATGTCGGCCTGCGGCCGTTCGGCGATGAAGGCACCGAGCCGCTGCCGGCGCCGCCGCCCAACACCACCCCGATCATGGCGGCAGCGCTGGGCACACTGCGCGATGCCTCGAAGTCGGGCGTGTTCTGGATCCTGTTCGCCACCTTCTTCATCTGCGGCGCTAGCACCAACGGTCTGGTCCAGGTCCACCTGATCCCGATGTGTCTCGATTTCGGCATTCCGCAGGTGCAGGCGGCAAGCCTGCTGGCTGCGATGGGCATTTTCGATTTCGTCGGCACTATCGCCTCGGGCTGGCTGTCCGACCGCTACGATAATCGCAAGCTATTGTTCTGGTACTACGGACTGCGCGGCCTGTCGCTCTTGCTCCTGCCCTTCTCCGATTTCACGCTGTACGGCCTGTCGCTGTTTGCGATGTTCTATGGGCTCGACTGGATCGCGACCGTGCCGCCGACGGTGAGGCTAACCGCGCAGCGGTTTGGCGCCGAGCGCGCCAACCTCGTGTTCGGATGGATATTTGCCGGGCATCAATTAGGCGCGGGTGTCGCAGCGTTCGGTGCCGGATTGTCGCGGACGATGTTGCAGAGCTACCTGCCCGCCTTCATCGTCGCTGGCGCGCTCTGCATCGTCGCCGCGCTGATTGTCCTGGCGATCTCGCGGCCGAAGCCGGTGGTAGCAGCGGCGGCATAACAACTGCCGTAGGGTGGGCTGAGCGAAGCGAGCCCACCATCGCGCAGCTCGCTCGATGATGGATGGTGGGCACGCTTCGCTTTGCCCACCCTACGATTTCCGCGCAAGCTCACGGCCGCGTCGACATGTTGGTTGGCGGACCCACGCTGCGGATCGGCTCCGCCAATCGCGCGAATTCGCACAATAGCGAACGCGTTTTGCGGGGATCGATCACCTCCTCGACCCAGAATTTCTCGGCCGAGCGGAATGGCGAGCGCAGCTTGTTGAGGCGTTCCTCGATCTCTTTCAGCTTCAACGCCGGATCCTCGGCGGCGTCGATATCGGCGCGGTAGGCCGCTTCGATGCCGCCTTCCAGCGGCAACGAGCCCCAATAGGCCGACGGCCAGGCATAGCGCATCGAATAGCGGTTGGCCGGCTGATGCACGACACCGGCCACACCGAACGCGTTGCGCACGATGATGGTGCACCAGGGCACGGTCGACTGGTTCACGGCGGCCATCGCGCGCACGCCGTGCCGGATGGTCGCCGACTTCTCGGCCTCGAGCCCGATCATGAAACCGGGGCAATCCATCAAATAGACCACCGGCAGATGGAAGGTTTCGGCGAAATCGACCCAGCGCACCACCTTCTGGCACGCCTCCGCCGTCCACGACCCGCCGTAGTGGAAGGGATCGCTGGCGAGCAGCAGCACCGCGCGGCCTTCAAGCCGGGCAAGCCCGGTAATGACCGGGCGGCCGAAATTGGAGTTCACTTCGAAGAACGAACCCTTGTCGACGACGGCGTCGATGATCGGGCGCATCTTGTAGACTTGGCGGCGGTTGCGCGGCACGGCCTTCAACAACGACTCGTCGGCGCGCTCCGGATCGTCGCTGCAGGGCGTGGTCGGCGGCAGGTCGTACACCGATGACGGCAGATAGGACAGAAAACGCCGCGCGCGTTCGAACGCCTCCTCCTCAGTGTCGACGGCATCATCGACACCGCCGGCGCGGGTCTGGATCTCGGCGCCGCCGAGCTCCTGTTTGGTCAAATCCTGGCCGAGGCGTTTGACGACCGGCGGTCCCGCAACAAACATCGCGGAATTCCGGGTCATGACCGAATAATGGCTGGCGGCCAGCCGCGCAGCGCCAAGGCCCGCGACCGAACCGAGCCCGAGCGCCACTACAGGCACGCGCGCCATGTTCGCCGTCGTGAACCAGTACCAGCGGGTGCCGCCGACGCCGCCGGGCAGATTGGCCGCGCCGCGCGTCTCGATCGTCTTCACCGAACCGCCGCCGCCCGAGCCCTCGATCACGCGGATGATCGGCAGGCGGAAATCATGCGCCATTTCCTCGGCCATCAGCGGCTTGGCCGAAATCGAGGCGTCGGCCGAGCCGCCGCGCACGGTAAAATCATCGCCGACCACCACCACGGTACGGCCATCGACCCTGCCGCGGCCGAACACGCAGTTGGCCGGCGTCAGGTGCTTGAGTTCGCTGCTCTCGTCGTATTCGGCAATGCCGGAAATCGCGCCGATCTCGTGGAAGGAATTCTTGTCGATCAGTCTGTCGATGCGCTCACGAACCGTGAGCCGGCCCTGGTCATGCTGGCGCTTGACCTTGTCAACGCCTCCCATCTCGCGCGCGAACGCTTCGCGCCGAGCGAGCTCGTCGAGCTCCGGCTTCCAGTTCATTCGTATCCTCCGTCTTGATGATCTTGTTGTTATTGTGGGGTCGCGCCGGAAGCGGCTTTCTTTCGATACGGTTGGCGAAGATGTCGCCCTCGGCGCCTTCGAGCAGGCCGCCGATCGCAACGCCGAGTTCGAGCATCTGCGGCGCCACTTCCCGGTGCAACCGTTCCTCGTCAAACATCGCGGCGAGAAGGCCGATCGTCACGACGACGAAGGTTTGATATTGCGGTGACCACACCGGCACCGCGCAGCCGTTGATATGCGGGCTCCAGGTGCCGCAGCCGACGACATAGCCGTGTTCGCGCAGATGGCGGCGATTGTCCTCGATGCGGGACTTCAACTGTTCCGCATTTTCCGGAATCTCGCGCTCCATTTCGGCGATCAAGGCGTCGCCGACGTCAGTGTCGAGCGCTGCGGTATAGGCAAAGCCGGCCGCGGTGCTCGTCATCGAAATGCGGCTGCCAGTGCCTTCGTGCAGGCCGAGCGCGTTCGCGGCGCGGGCGAATTCGAGATAGACCAGATGATAGCGGTCGGGAATTACGAAGCCGACGGTTCCCGGCAATTGATCGGCGACGTCCTGCAGCCGCAGCCGGATCAGGTTCCGAAGCTGCAACCCCTTCATCATCGAGGTGCTCATCGCCACCGCGCTTGGTCCGATGCGGTATTTCTGGTCGCGCGGCAGATAAACGAGTTGGCCCATCCGCGTCAGAGTGTGGGTGAGCCGCGACACCGTCGACCGCGGCAGGCCGCAGCGGCTGGAAATTTCCAGATTACCTAACCTTGCTTCATGACCCTCGAAGCAGCGCAGGACGTCGAACGCCCGCGACACCACCTGGATCACGTCACCCTCGCCCGCCAGATCGCTGGCGAGCATTCCCTGTTTGCTTAGCCTTTCCGAGCGTCTTCCCATTGTTATGGCTCCATGGCCTAATTCCGCCCTGCGGAACAAAATTCCACTTGCAGAACAAACTACCTCAGGCAATCTGCGGCCACAACAAAAAGCCGTTCACGAGGACAGCCTGTCCGTCAGACGGTCCCCGGGGAGAACGGAATGCCAGAAATCAAGATCGTCACCGAAGTCGCCGGCCGCGTGTGCGGGCTTCACGTCACAACCGGCGGCAATGTCGACGACGGCGACGAGATTGCGTTCGTCGAAGCGATGAAGATGGAAATTCCGGTGACGTCGACGGCATCAGGAAAGATAAAGGCCATCCTGGTCGAACTCGACGACGTCATTGCCGAAGGACAGGTCGTCGCCATCATCGAAGCTTAACAGTATCGCGGCATAGACTTGCTCGCGACATGTTCCGCGACAATCTGTCCAGCTTTGGTGTTGACGCACGTGTCCTAACGTTGCCATTGCAAGTAGCGAATGACATGATCAATGCGGACGAGAGAATTTCGCATCGCGAACCAATCTGAGGGGAAAATATGATTCACGGCTTGAAGGCGCTCGCGCCAATCGCCCTTGCGGGCATCTCATGGCTGGCCATGCCGGCGGCGTACGCCGATGACGTCAAGCTGCCGCCGACCATGGTGGTCACCGCCTATGACACCGGCACCGCGGGCTTCAACATCGCCGTCGGCGTCGGCAAAATGATGAAAGACAAATACGGCACCGACGTTCGCGTGCTGCCGGCCGGCAACGACGTGGCGCGGCTGGCGCCGCTGCGCGCCAAGCGCGCGGCCATGTCCGCGATGGGCTCCGGCTCCTATTTCGCCCAGGAAGGCGTGTTCGAATTCGGCACCAAGGAATGGGGTCCGCAAGCCCTGCAATTGGTGCTGTCTACCGTCGATTGCAACGGCGCTTCGCTCGGCGTCGCCAAGGATACGGGCGTGACCGAGATCAAGCAGCTCAAGGGCAAGCGCGTCGGCTTCGTGGTCGGTTCGCCGGCGCTGAACCAGAACGCGCTCGCGGTCCTGGCGTTCGGCGACCTCAAGCAAAGCGACGTCAAGGTCGTCGAGTTCTCGAGCTATGGCGCGATGTGGAAGGGCATGGTCAACAACGACGTCGATGCCGCCTTCGCCACCACCATTACTGGCCCGGCAAAGGAACTCGAGACATCGCCGCGGGGCATCGTCTGGCCACCGCTGCCGCCCGGCGACAAGGCCGGCTGGGAACGCGTGAAAAAGGTTGGCTCGTTCTTCTTCCCGCACGTCGCGACCTGCGGCGCCGGCATTTCCAAGGACAAGCCGATCGAGCTCGGCAACTACCCCTATCCGATCTTCGTGTCTTATGGATCGCTGGCCGCGGACGAGGTCTATTCGATCACCAAGGCGATGATCACGGGCTACGACGCCTACAAGGATGCCGCGCCGGGCGCGGGCGGCCTTGCCGCCGACCGGCAGACCAAGAACTGGGTGGTTCCGGTGCATCCGGGAGCTGCGAAGGCGCTGAAGGAAGCCGGTCAGTGGACCGATGCACAGGAAGCTCACAACAAGGAGTTGCTCAAGCGCCAGCAGGTTCTTGCGACGGCATGGGCGGACTACGGCAAGTCGAATCCGCCGTCGGACGACAAGGCGTTTCTCGACGGCTGGATGAAGGCGCGCGCGGCGGCGCTAGCAAAGGCGAACATGCCGAACGGCTTTGAATAGCACCGCCGCTATTCGCTCAAGTCGAAGGCCAACACCGTCTCGGGGGAAATGATGTCGAGCGATAGCGTAGTCGCGCCTGCAAAACGAATTGAGTTCGACGACCCGCATGCCAACATGCAGGAAGCCGAAGTCACGCGGGTGCGAACATTGCGTGGGGCCTGGCGCTGGGCGCTGGTTGTTGCCACCGCGGTAACCATCCTGCTGTGCATCAACCAGCAATTCTCGCTGCGCTTCTTCCTCGGCTATACGCAGCTCAACACCGAGTATTTTTATCTCCTGATCGCGCTGATGCTGCCGTTCACGTTCCTGATCTTTCCAGGAACCGGGAGCGCGCCGCTCGATCGAATTCCCTGGTATGACATCCTGCTTTTCGTTGTCACCTTCGCCTGCGCCATCCTCTTGATGCGCAGCGTCCGCAAGGCGGCTGAAGCCGGTTGGGAGTTCGGCGGCGCGCCGACGGACGTCATCGTCGCCGGCGTCATCATGTGGGTGGTGCTGATGGAGGCGTTGAGGCGCACCGGCGGCTGGAGCCTGCTGCTTAGCGTGCTGCCGTTTACGGTTTATCCACTGTTTGCAGATGCGAAGTGGCTGGGACCGTTCCGCGGCACACAATCGACGCTGGAACAGGCAACCTCCTATCATGTGCTGTCGGGCGAAAGCCTGCTCGGCATCCCGATCCAGGCCTTTGCCGACACCGTGATCGGCTTTCTGGTGTTCGGCACCGCGCTGATGATGACGGGCGCCGGAAAGTTTTTTATCAACCTGTCATTCTCGCTATGCGGCACCTTTCGCGGCGGCGCGGCAAAAGTCTGTATCTTCGCCTCCGGGCTGCTCGGCATGATGTCGGGTTCGATCATCTCCAACGTGCTGACCGCCGGCACCATGACCATTCCGGTCATGAAGAAGAGCGGCTTTCGCGCCTCTTATGCTGCCGCGATCGAGGCCTGCGCGTCGACCGGCGCCGTGCTGGCGCCGCCGGTGATGGGTGCGACCGCGTTCGTGATCGCGCAATTCCTCAACGTCAGCTACGCCGACGTCGCGCTCGCCGCGATCATTCCGGCGGTGCTCTATTACGCCGGACTGTTCATGCAGGTGGACTCCTATGCGGCGCGTCACAACCTGAAGGGCATTCCGCGTGCCGAACTGCCGAAGGTCTGGGATACGATCAAGGACGGCTGGTATTATGTCTTCGTCATCGCGCTCCTGATCGTGATGCTCTTGTATTTCAAGCGCGAGAGCCACGCGCCGTTCTACGCGACCGCGTTGCTGCTGGTCTTGAACCAGCTTTTCTCAAAGGACACGCGCTGGACGCTCTCGACCATTAACAAGTTCCTCGAGGTCAACGGGCGCACCTTTGTTGAGCTGGTCGGCATCCTCGCGGGCTGCGGCCTGCTGATCGGTGCGTTCTCGATGACCGGCGTCGTCTCCAGCCTCGCCAACGACCTGTTGCGGATCGCCGGCGACAATGCGTTGCTGCTGCTGGTGATGTGCGCCTTCACCAGCCTCGTCCTCGGGCTCGGGCTGACGACGACGGCCTGCTACATCTTCCTCGCCATCTTGGTGGCGCCCGCTTTGGAAAAGCTCGGCCTCAACCGCATGGCCGTGCACATGTTCATCTTCTACTGGGGCATGCTGTCCTCGATCACGCCGCCGGTCGCGATCGCCTCCTTTGCCGCGGCCGGCATAGCCGGCTCGTCGGCAATGAAGACGGGATGGGAATCGATGTGGGTCGGCAGCATCATCTATTTCATTCCGTTCTTCTTCGTGCTGAACCCGGCGCTGGTGTTGCAGGGACCAAGCCCGTATCTGGAAGGGCTCGGGCTGATGACGCTGGCGGGCTTCGGCACGCTGTTCATCTGCGGCGGCATCCAGGGCTATCAGGTGTTTGTCGGCGACCTCAGGGGCGCGGGCGCGCTGGAATGGCCGCTGCGGGTGTTGCTCATAATCGGCGGCTTCGTGATTGCCACGCCCGGCGGCGGCATCATGCCACTCTCGCAATGGCAGATCACCTCGCTCGGATTAGCGATCCTGATCCCGACCGTGCTGATCGCGCTGGTCCTGATAAGGCGCCAGACCCTGGCGCCGGACCAGTTGCGCGCACCCTGATTGCGTTGCACAAGAGGAGGCGATGAAACAATCGCCTCCTCCGTTCACGGCCGGCCCCGCGGCCTGGGCTAGTTCAAAGCCGCCTTTGCTGCGGTTCCTTAACGCCTGTCACGCCGATTTCACCCCCGAGACCGGCGGCGCCGTCGCCGACTACATCCCTGAACTCGGCAAGGCCGACCCTGCTCATTTTGGCATCAGCCTCGCTACCCTCGACGGCCATGTCTATGAGGTCGGCGACACCCAGGTCCCCTTCACCATTCAGTCGATGTCAAAACCGTTCGTGTTCGCGCTGGCGCTGGACACGCTGGGGGCGGCACGGGTCGAAAGCGTGATTGGCGTCGAACCCTCGGGCGATCCTTTCAACTCGATCCGCCTCAACGCCGAAAACCATCCCTTCAACCCAATGGTCAATGCCGGCGCGATCGCCTGCTCCGGCCTCATTTACGAGGCCAAGGGCGACACCGCGTTCGACTATATCCGGCAGGCGCTGGGACGGTTTGCCGGGCGCGAGCTCGATGTCGACGACTCCGTCTATGCTTCCGAAAGCTTAACCGGCGACCGCAACCGGGCGATCGGCTATCTCCTGCGCACCAACGCAGTGATCAAGGACAATGTGGCCGCCGTGCTGGAAGTCTATTTCCGGCAATGCGCCATCCTGGTCACGGCGCGCGATATCGCGGTCATGGCGGCCACGCTTGCCAATCGCGGCGTCAATCCGGTGACCGGCGAACAGGTGTTGAGCGTCTACGCCATCTCGCGCACGCTTTCGGTCATGACGAGCTCCGGCATGTACGACTATGCGGGAGAATGGATCTACCGGATCGGCATCCCCGCCAAAAGCGGCGTCGGCGGCGGCATCCTCGCGGCGCTCCCGGCCCGGCTCGGGCTCGGTAGCTATTCGCCGAAGCTCGACAAGCACGGCAACAGCGTACGCGGCATCAAGGTCTGCGAGGCGCTGTCGTCGCATTACGACCTGCATATGCTGAACCGCAGCGACGACGCGCGCAACAGCATCATCGCCGATTACGACATCGGCAACAGCCCGTCGCGGCGCGTGCGGCGCGCACGGGAACAGAACATCCTCGCCGCGCATCACGAGGACGTCCGCGTCATCGAGCTGGTCGGGACGCTGTCGTTTTCAAACGTCGATTACGTCTCGCGCCAGTTGGCGGCCAAGCCGCGCCCGCAACTGGTTATTTTCGACCTGCGCCGCGTCACCGCCATGACCCGCGCCGGCGCCCGCCTGCTCGCCGAGGAATTCCGCGAGCTCGCCGCGCACCACGTCACGGTGATTCTATCAGGTATCAGGCGCGCGTCGCCGGACTGGAAGATGATCGCCGAATGGACGGAAGGCCTCACCAACATCCGCAACTATTATCTGCTCGATGCCGCGATCGAGTGGGCGGAAGACCAGTTGGTCTACCGCTACGGCGGCGCGATCGATTTCTTCGATGCCACCGAATTGTCCGAGCAATCGCTGCTGGCGGGATTGACCGACGAAGAACGTACCGACCTCGCCTCGCTCGCATCGATCAGAACCTATCAAACCGGCGAGAAGATCATCTCCGCGGGAGAAGCCGCCACATCCCTGTTCTTCCTCCGCAGTGGCGCCGTCCACGTCACCCTGCCCGACGGCATCCGCCTCGCGACGCTCACGGCGGGAATGCCCTTTGGCGAAATGGCGCTGCTGGAGTCGCATCGTTCGGCCGACGTGCTGGCCGACATGGCCGCGACCGCCTACGAAATTTCGCTGCGCGATTTCGAACGTTTCCGGAAACAACATCCGCGCGCCGGCGAGCGCATCATGCGCAACCTCGCGCAACTATTGGCCGACCGCCTGATCCTCGCCAACGCCAAGCTGAATGTGCTGACGTCGGGGTAATTCCGGCAGGCGTCCGCTGCTGGCCGCAAACCGGTCATTGGTCAGGCGCTAGCCGCTAAGGGCCATTAGCGACTAATGCAGTGCAGCAAATAGCGTCCTATTCGATCACCTCTTCGGCGCGGGCGGGAGTTTTGCCGGATCGTATGTCCACACCCCGGCGACCCGATGCCGGCGTTCCTCAGCGGCCCAGGCCCGCACCCGACGCCCACGCCAGCCTGCTGAAGCTGCCACCCCCTCAAATTATTTTTTGTGCCGCGACCCCGGCGCCGGGTTTGCGCCCTCTTGTCTGGGTGAATGCGCCATAGCGGCGCGTCACGAACCGGAGCACAGAACCATGTGGTATAGGAAGAACGTTGGCGGGTGGGAGCGCGCGGCCAGGTTGATCGGCGGAGGCTTGATGCTCATCTGCGGCGTGGTTGCGCTGCACGCTTCGCCGCTCGGGCTACTGCTCAGCGGCGCGGGTGTCGTGACTCTGGTCACCGGCGTGTTCGGCTATTGCCCTGCCTGCGCCATCGCCGGGCGCGAGCCACTGAAGGGGTGACCGCCTTGGCGCGCGTATCAGACGATATCTTGCTCGCGGCACAGTCGGGTGACCGGCACGCGCTGACACAGCTATTGGTGGCGCTGCAGCCGGACATTCGACGCTACGCCCGGCGCCTTTGCCACCGCACCTCGGTCATCGAAGATGTGGTGCAAGAAGCCCTCATCGTCGTGTACCGGCGCGTGGGTACGATCCGCAGTCCAGCCGCACTCGCCGGCTGGCTGCTGACCGTCATCGCCCGCCTTTGCATGCTGCCGGCGCTGATGCTGATACGCGGAGTCGAGGAGCTCGCCAGCCTGGAAGAGTCACGCGAGCTCGCAAAGGTCCCGCCGGACGAGTTACGCATGGACTTGGTCAATGCGATCGAGTCGCTTTCGCCGTCCCATCGCGAAGTGCTGCTGCTGCGAGATCTCGAAGATCTGACGATTGGGGAAATCGCCGGGCGGCTCGGCGTGACGCGCGAAGCGGCCAAGAGCCGCCTGCGCCGCGCCCGCGCGTTGGTGCGCGAATACTTGCTCGGCACAAAGGACAGCGGACGAGAGAGCACATGAATTACTTTCGTGGAGTCGGCATGTTCGGGAGCGCCTTCCTGGGCGCACACCTGATGCGCGGCGCAGCTGCGGCGGCGCTACTCGCTTGGGCCATCGTCCACCAAACCGCGCACCCTTGGCTATCCTTGGGCGCGGGCGTTGCCGCCCTCGTCGCGCTACGCGGATGCCCGATGTGCTGGACTGTGGGCTTGGTCGAGACGCTTTCGCAGGGCCGTCGCGATTCAACGATAAGATAGTTGTTGGCGTGCGTGAGCCGGCGCCTCGATGTCGGGGCTGGCGCGCCGCGGCCGATGATGATGGGCACTACGTGTTCGCCGTAATGGCGCTATGATGCAACGGTTCAATTTTGCCGACCGCCTTGCGACAGGACGGGAAGGAGGTGCCATGCCGAAAACGATCGCGGTATTGGGCTCTGCTCTATTCTTCGTCGTCGCGCCCTTGGTGCTGGCGGGGTTCGTCCCATGGTGGATCACACATTGGGAGTTCCGGCCGGCTTTTTTCGGCTTTGAACTGACCCGCGCCATCGGACTTATGTTGATCATTGCCGGAGTGCCCGGAGTTGTGGATTCGTTCGCGCGGTTTGCACTGCAGGGGCTGGGAACGCCAGCCCCGATCGCGCCGACACAGAAGCTGGTGGTCACGGGTCTCTATCGCTACGTGCGAAATCCGATTTACGTCGGGGTCGCTGCTGTCATTTTTGGTCAAGCACTTTTATTCGGCGATTGGCGCCTCCTCTGGTATGCCGCGCTGCTCTGGCTCTTTTTCCACGTCTTCGTCTTGGTGTACGAAGAACCAACGCTCAAGCAGACGTTTGGCGCGCAGTACGAGGACTTTCGGGCCAACGTCCCGCGCTGGGTTCCACGGCTGACCCCATGGCGAGTCCCGTAACGCGAGCATCATGACGACGGGCACTGCCTTCGCTAAGGTCCATGCGCGCCTCTCCTCCCTGATCAGGTGCAGCAGCTGCGGCGGCGCCATGTCGGCTTGGGGTCTTGGCCGTCATCGACCAGTGGGCCAACGAAATCCGCTTTTCCCTTCCCAAGCAGTCAAGCGCCTTGCCAAGAGCCGCCCCTCCTCAAGCAGCGATGCGCCTCGAAGGATGAAGCCACCGGCCGCGCCTACCCCGCCTTGCCCCGCCCGTTCTTTTCGGCAGCGCGACGTAGCGCCTCCGCGAGCGCACCGCCCTGCTCCTGCGGCTTGCGCGGCGACGACGACGTCATCGACGCTTTGGAAAACTCACGCGGCTTGCCCTGGGATGGACGGTCGCTCTTGGCACCGACTTCGTCGTCGAGCCGCAGCGTCAGCGCGATGCGCTTGCGGGCGACCTCGACCTCCAGCACCTTGACCTTGACGATGTCGCCCGGCTTCACCACCTCGCGCGGGTCCTTGATGAAGTTCTTCGACATTGCCGAGATGTGCACCAGGCCGTCCTGGTGCACGCCGATGTCGACGAAGGCGCCGAAGGCCGCGACATTAGTCACCGTGCCTTCCAGGATCATGCCGGGCTTGAGGTCCTTGATCTCCTCGACGCCCTCCTTGAACACCGCCGCCTTGAACGCCGGACGCGGATCGCGGCCGGGCTTTTCCAGTTCGCGCAGGATGTCGGTGACCGTGGGCAAGCCAAAAGTTTCGTCGACAAAGGCCTGCGGCTTCAACTGGCGTACGACATCGGCGTTGCCGATCAGCGCCTTGATGTCGCTCTTGGTGGCAGTGAGGATCCGCCGCACGACCGGGTAGGATTCGGGGTGCACGCCGGACGCATCGAGCGGGTCTTCACCGCCGTTGATGCGCAGGAAGCCGGCGCACTGTTCGAACGCCTTGGGCCCGAGCCGCGGCACCTGCTTCAGATCTTTCCGCGACTTGAACGGCCCGTTGGCGTCGCGATGCTGCACGATGCTCTGCGCAAGCCCCGCGCCGATGCCGGACACTCGCGCCAGCAGCGGCGCGGAGGCGGTGTTGGCATCGACGCCGACGGCGTTCACGCAATCCTCGACCACGGCATCCAGCGAACGCGCCAGCTTGGACTCGCCGAGGTCATGCTGGTACTGGCCGACGCCGATTGCCTTCGGGTCGATCTTGACGAGTTCGGCGAGCGGGTCCTGCAGGCGCCGGGCGATCGAGACCGCGCCGCGCAAGGTGACGTCGAGTTCCGGCAATTCTTCGGATGCAAAGGCCGAGGCGGAGTACACGGAGGCCCCGGCCTCCGACACCACGATCTTCGACATTTTCAGATCCGGCAGCAGCTTGACGAGTTCGGTCGCCAGCTTGTCGGTCTCGCGCGAGGCAGTGCCGTTGCCGATCGCGATCAGGTCGACGCGGTGCTGGACCGCGAGCTTGCCGAGTGTCGCCAGCGCCTCGTTCCACTGCCGCTGCGGTTCGTGCGGATAAATCGTCGTGGTCGCGACTACCTTCCCCGTCGCGTCGACGATGGCGGTCTTGACGCCGGAGCGGTAGCCGGGATCAAGTCCCATGGTGACGCGCGCGCCGGCCGGCGCGGCCAGCAGCAAATCGCGCAGGTTCGAGGCGAACACTCGGACGCCCTCGGTCTCGGCGGCGGTCCACAGGCGCATGCGCAAATCGATGTTGAGATGCACCTGGATCTTGGTGCGCCACGCCCAGCGCGCGGTATCGACCAGCCAGCGGTCGCCGGGGCGTTTCTGATCGGTGATGCCGAAACGCTGCATGATCTTCAGTTCATAGGCGCTGGGAACGCCGGCCTCGGGCACAGTGGCCTCGGGCTGAATCTGCAGTTCGAGGATTTCTTCCTTCTCGCCTCGAAATAGCGCGAGGATACGGTGCGACGGCAGCTTGTGGAGGGCTCCGTTGTACTCGAAATAGTCCGCGAATTTCTCGCCCTCGGTCTTCTTGCCTTTGCGCACCGTGGACGTCATCAGGCCGTTTGACCACATATCCTCGCGCAAGCGCCCAATCAGATCGGCATCTTCGGCAAAACGCTCCACCAGGATCGCGCGCGCGCCTTCGAGGGCCGCGGCGACATCCGCTACCTGCTTCTCGGGGTCGACATAGCCCGCGGCAACGACCTGCGGATCGTTCTGCGGCTGCGTCAGCAGCAGCTCGGACAACGGCTCGAGGCCGGCTTCCTTGGCAATTTCGGCCTTGGTGCGACGCTTCGGCTTGAATGGCAAATAGATGTCTTCCAGGCGGCCCTTGGTGTCAGCCGCCATGATCTGGGCTTCCAGCGCGGCGTCGAGCTTGCCCTGTTCGCGGATCGAATCGAGGATTGCCACCCGGCGAGCTTCGAGCTCGCGCAAATAGGTCAGGCGCTCTTCCAGCGTGCGCAACTGCGCATCGTCGAGGCCGCCGGTGATTTCCTTGCGGTAGCGCGCCACGAACGGCACCGTGGCGCCGCCATCCAGCAGTTCGACGGTTGCCGCGATCTGCTCTTCGCGGACGCCAAGCTCTTGCGCAATCTGTCGGTTGATATTTGCCACGCGACCTCATTCCAAAGCCGTTTGCGGCAGGATAACCCGCCGCGGGGACGCAGCTTATGGACCATCTCGGATTGATTTGCCAACCCGCCGCACGAAAGAAATTGATCTGTGGATCGCCCCTCTCCGTCAACTTCGGGCACCCGGGAATCGCAGGAAAAACACGCCGAGATAAGGGTGGATTGATGGCCTCGTAATGTGTAAACGGGCGCTCCCTCCCGGAGCCTCCCATGTCGATCTGCGGCCTTGATTTCGGAACGTCGAACACGACGCTCGGCACCATCGATGGCCGGACGCCGGTTCTGGCGGCGCTGGAGGCGGCGCACACCACTATTCCCAGCGCGATCTTCTATGAGCCGAATGGTAACGTCCTGATCGGCCGCAGGGCCATGGAGGCCTATGTCGAAGGCACGGCCGGCCGGCTGATGCGCAGCCTCAAATCGGTGCTCGGTACCTCGCTGATCGAGGAAACCACCCGACTCGGGCGTGCGCGGGTCGGCTTCCGCGACGTGATTGCCTATTATGTCGGGGCGGTCAAACGCCGCGCGGAACAGGCGACTAGCCGCCAACTGCGCAGTGTCGTCCATGGCCGTCCCGTGCACTTCGTCGACAATGCGCCGGACGCCGACCGCAAGGCCGAGGAAACCCTGCGGTCGATTGCGAAGGGAATCGGCTTCGACGAAGTCACGTTTCAGTTCGAGCCGATTGCGGCGGCCCTCGACTATGAGCGGCAGATCACGTCCGAGGAACTCGCACTGATCGCCGATATCGGCGGCGGCACATCGGACTTCTCGATCGTGCGTCTGGGACCCGAGCGCCACGGCAAGGCCGATCGTGCGGCCGATATTCTCGCCAATGACGGCGTACGCGTCGGCGGCACCGATTTCGACCGTCAGCTCAGCCTCGGCGTCGTCATGCCGCTGTTCGGATTCCGTAGCGCCATGAAACGTGCCGGGCTTGACGTGCCGTCGAGCTATTTCCACGACCTCGCCACCTGGTCGAGCATCAACCGCATGTACGAGCCGCGCGTGACGGCCGATATTCGCCAGGTCCGGCAGCAGGCCAAGGAACCGGAACTTCTCGACCGCCTGATCCGCGTCATCCACGAACAGCGCGGCCATACGCTGGCGATGGAAGTCGAGGACGCCAAGATCGCGCTCTCCGAGAAGCCCCGCGCGGACATTCCGCTGGAATGGGTCGCTCCCGGTCTCAGCGCTGACATCAGCCGCCCCGATCTCGTCAGCCACACAAAACAGTTGGCCGATCGGATCGCGGCGCGCATCAGGAACTGCCTCGTTCAGGCGGGGCTGGAGGCCGGCGATATCGATTCCGTTTTCCTGACCGGCGGTTCGGTAAAACTCGCCCACGTCCACAAGGCAATCACCAAGGCCGTGCCGTCGGCCCGCATCGTCGAGGGCGACATCTTCGGCGCCGTCGGTAAGGGGCTGACGCTGGAGGCGCTGCGGCGCTACGGGCCGGCGAAATAAGATCCGTCGTTGACGGAACGATCGCCGATCAGCCCACCACCTCCGTCACCGGCTGCATGTCGATGGCGAAGGTTTCCAGAAACTTCGACGTCATGATGTAGAAGCCGACCGAAAGCTGTAGCTCGACCAATGCAGCCGGGGTCAATTTGGCGGCGATGGCGTTGAAGGTCGCGTCCGTCGGCTTGTGAAGCTTGACGATTTCGTCGGTGAAGGCGAGCGCGGCGCGCTGCACGTCGTTATAACATGTCGCCACCTGCCAGTGCTCTAGCGCCTCGTTCTGCTCGTCGGTGACGCCGACATTCTTGCCAATCCGCTTGTGGGCGACGATTTCATACGGCGCCTCGCACAGGATGCCGGTGCGGGTGATGGCGAGCTCGCGCACGATCGGGTCCAGTTCGCCCTTGTGCCTGATGGCACCGCCGAGTCGGCAATACTGTTCGAGATAGCTCGGCGAATGCGCCATCATCCGGAAAATGTTCGCATTGCGGTTTTTGCCGAGCAGTTCTCGGGTGCGATCGTTGTGCTTGGCGGGATCGCTATATTCAATGCGGGCCATTCGTCACCTTGGGGTCTTGGGCTTTTCTGATTTGCTGACAGAGGGATCATGCACCGCAGCAGGAGCCCGATCAACCATCGAAACGCTGCCGACGCGGGTTCGAGCCGGCACTCAAGCCCTTAGACCCGCGCCAAAAAACTCCCTTTCTCGTGCACAAACCGGCTGCGAGCGAGACAAATTGCCGCCTCAATGCTGGTCGATTCTCAGCACTGTCGATATTCGCTGAGTGGGGACTCAAAAGAGCGAATACTCGTCGCGCGGGGTGTTCCGAGTAAACCAAACTGAGTTCATCAGGCCTTCACGGGCAAGGATGACTCATGCCCAAGTCTAGGGAGTTAGGCATGAAGGAAGCCACCAGGAAGGCGGCCTCGGAAGCACTTGCGCAGATGTTGGCGGTATCAGCGATGCTCGTTATCGCCAGCGTTGTGTTCTACTGGCACTGAATGTTGACGCGTCGAAGCACTCAGATTTTTCACCCGTTCCGCGTAATTCTGGGTTGCTTCGTTGCGTGAACATTGTGTTTGAACACGTCACTTTTTCTTCTCGAAATACGGGACCAGCCTTCCCGCAAACGGCCGATAGCTTGCGGTGACCTCATCGCCGATGGCGAGATCGTTGTCGCCGTGCGCCATCATGCGAAAGCCCTCCTCCGCATCGACCAGCACAATATTGTAGGGAACGTGCGCGCGCGTCTCCGGTGTCGCGGCGCGGCACACCAGCGATGTCGCGTAGACGGTCGCGATCCCGCTGGCGCGTTTCGCAACCGGATCCGGCGCACCACAGGCGGCGCAGAAGCTGCGATGGAAATATTGTGGTTTCCCGCAGACACCACAGGATTGATAGACGATGGCCTCGGCGCCCTTGGTCCAATCGGCTGACTTGTCGTTCATCGCACCCGCTCCAGGAACATGCTGACATGCGACGACAGCACGCCGCCATCGCCATGCAACAGCGCGATCGAGGCATTGCGGACCTGCCGGGGACCGGCGCGCTCCGTCATCTGCAAATGCGTCTCGACCAGATGCGCCATCGCACCGCCGACGCCGCAATGGCCGTAGCTCAAAAGGCCGCCATGGGTGTTGAGCGGCATGGCGCCGTCGCGGCCGAAATGCCCTGCCCGCACCCGCGCCGCCGCCTCGCCGCGCCCGGCAAGGCCGAGGTCTTCCAGCAGCATCGCCAGCGTGATGGTGAAACTGTCGTAAACCGCCGCGTAACGCACATCCGATATCGCGACGCCCGATGCGGCCTTGGCCTTGGCGATCGCAATCTCGGCGCCGAGTTCGCTTAAGGCCGGCGCAGCCGTGATGTGCTGGTGGGTATGTGCCTGCGCACAGCCGCGCACGCGAACCCCGATCGCGCCCGTGCGCTCACGGCTGACCACGAACGCCGCGCCGCCGTCGGACACCGGGCAGCAATCCAGCAGCTTGAGCGGCATCGCTACCGGCTTCGAGGCCATCACATCGGCGACGGTGATCGGTTCATGAAACTGCGCACCGGGATGGGTTATCGCATGCGCGCGCATCAGCACCGCGAATTCCGCGAGATCCTCTTGGGTGACGCCATATTCATGCATGTAGCGCGAGGCGACGAGGCCGTAATAGGCGGGGATGGTCGGTCCCAGCGGCACCTCGTAGTCGGGATGGCCGACCTGCGCCAGCGCCTGGATCGAGGCATCGCGGCTCTGTCCGGTGAGACGGTTTTCGCCGCCGACAACCAGCACGTGCTTTGCCACTCCGGCGTCGACCAGATGATGCGCCAGCATCGTCATCGCAAGCCCGGTCGCGCCACCGACCTGCACGGCGTGGGCGTAGGACGGCTGAATGCCAAAATGCTCGGCGAATACGGTCGCCAGCATGATGTGCGGGGAGACCGTCGAATAGCCGCAGAGAATGCCGTCGATCTCGGAGCGCTTCAACCCGGCGTCGGTAATGGCTGTTTCAGCGGCCTTGCTCATGAGATCGAGCGAGGACGAGCCTTCGTGCTTGCCATAGGACGTCAGTCCGACGCCGGTGATGAAGCTCATCGCCATGCTTCCTTGTCATTCCGGGGCGCGCGAAGCGCGAACTCGGAATCTCGAGGTTCCGGGTTCGATGCTTCGCATCGCCCCGGAACGACCATTCGAGAGAGTGCGTCCATCCTCAATACGACTTCGGCAGGCCCAGCACCTTCTCCGCGATAAAGCTGAGAATGAGCTGCGGACTGATCGGGGCGATGCGCGGGATCAGCGATTCCCGCAAGTATCGCTCGACATGATATTCCTTGGCGTATCCGAATCCGCCATGCGTCATGACCGCCTGCTCGCAGGCGTGGAAGCCGGCTTCGGCGGCGAGATACTTCGCTGCATTGGCGGCCGGTCCGCATTGCATGCCCTGGTCATACTGCCAGCCGGCAGAGAGCACCATCAGCCATGCGGCCTCCAGCTCCATCCAGTTCTTCGCCAGCGGGTGCTGGATGCCTTGATTCATGCCGATCGGACGGTTGAAGACGATACGGTTCTTCGCATAGGCAGCGGCGCGCGACAGCGCGACCTGGCCGAGGCCGACCGCTTCGGCCGCAATCAGGATGCGCTCGGGATTCATGCCGTGCAGGATATATTCGAAGCCGCGGCCTTCTTCGCCCAAGCGGTCCTCGACGGGAATTTCAAAATTCTCGAAGAACAGCTCGTTTGAATCGACGGGCTTGCGGCCCATCTTTTCGATCTCGTGCACCGTGACGCGCTGCTTGTCGAAATCCGTGTAGAACAGGCTCAGGCCATGGGTCGGGTTCTTCACCTCTTCCAGCGGCGTGGTGCGCGCCAGCAGCAGGATCTTGTTGGCGACCTGCGCCGTGGAAATCCAGACCTTCTGGCCGTTGACGACATATTTGTCGCCCTTGCGCACCGCGCGGGTTTTCAGTTGCGTGGTGTTCAGCCCGGTATTGGGTTCGGTCACCGCAAAGCACGACTTGTCGCGGCCGTCGATGATCGGCGGCAGCATGCGCGTGCACTGTTCCTTGGTGCCGAATACGACGACGGGATTGAGCCCGAACACGTTCATGTGCACGGCGGAGGCGCCGGACATGCCGGCCCCCGATTCCGAAATCGTCCGCATCATGATCGCGGCGTCGGTGATGCCGAGCCCGGAGCCACCATATTCCTCGGGGATGCAGATGCCGAGCCAGCCGGCATCAGCCAATGCGCGGTGGAAGTCGGCGGGGTAGCCACCCTCCTTGTCCTTCTTCAGCCAATAGGCATCGTCGAAGTGCGAACAGATCTTTCCGACCGCGTCGCGGATCGATTCCTGGTTGGCGGACAGCGCGAAATCCATGTGTCATCCTATGTGTTTGGCACGGTCTTGGTGACGCCTTCGCGCACCAGGGTGGCAATCTCGTCCGCCGAAAAGCCCGCTTCGCTGAGAATTTCCGCGCTGTGCTCGCTCAGGCGCGGCGCCAGCCGTTTTGTTTCAACCGGCGTTTCGGAAAACCGTGTCGATGGCCTCATGTTGCGAATGCGGCCCTCGGTCGGATGCTTGACCACTGGGAAGAACTTCGTCGCAACGATGTGGGGATCTCCGAGCAGGCTTTCGAGATCGTGCATCGGCATGACAGGCACGTCGGCCTTCTCGAGGATCGCGGTCCACTCGGCGGTGGTTTTGGTCTCGAGGATGCGCGCCAACTCGGCGTATACCGTGTCGATATTGGCGGCGCGGCCGGCGAAGGTCGCAAATTTCGGGTGGACGCGAAGATCGTCGCGGCCGGTGGCATCGAAGAAATTCTGCCACTGCTTGTCATTGTACACGATCACGCAGATATAGCCGTCGGAGGTCTTGTAAGGCCGACGGTCCGGCGACAGGTGGCGGGCATAACCACCCTTGTCGAGCGGCGGCTCGTAGGTGAGACCGCCCATGTGGTCGCCCATCACGAAGCCGGCCATGGTTTCGAACATCGGAATGTCGACGCGCTGGCCGCGCCCGGTACGGTTGCGATCGACCAGGCTGGCGCAGATCGCGCCGACCGCCGTCAGTCCGACGATGCGGTCGACCAGCGCATTGGGAACGTAGCGCGGCACACCGTCGGCCGTCTGCGCCATCAGCGCCGGCAAGGCGGTAGCGCCCTGGATCAGATCATCATAGGCGGGCTTTGCCGCATAGGGGCCGTCCTGACCAAAGCCGAACACGCCGGCATAGATCAGGCGCGGATTGACTTGCGATACCACGTCGTAGCCGAGGTTCAGCCGCGCCATCGCCTGCGGGCGTACATTGTAGACCAGCACGTCGGCGGATTTGATCAGCCGCAGCACGGCGGCGCGTCCCGCCGGCTTCTTCAGGTCGAGGCAGATGGAACGCTTGCTGCGGTTGGTGTTGAGGAACACCGGCCCCATGCCGGGATGGCGCGTCGGCCCGATCTGCCGCGTCACGTCGCCGTCAAGCGACTCAACCTTAATGACGTCGGCGCCGAAGTCGCCGAGCATCTGGGTTGCATAGGGCCCCATCAGCACGGTCGTCATATCGATGACCTTGGTGCCCGCCAATGGTCCCATGGATCAGCCTGCTCCCGATACACGGCCACCGCCGGCCGCATTGTTGTGGGAACCAAGTAACGGCAGGCGCTTGCGAAGATCAAGGCGCGCCCAGCGTATGGCCGTATGCGCAATGGCGGCGGCTATTTCGTCGGTTTGGATCTGGCGTCGCGCTCCCGGGTCAGGCGTTCCAGCTCTTCATTCTGCTGGTGGAGGCGGTCGGCGATGCGCGCTTCGTTCTGTTCGCCGGAGGCGGCGGCAGCCTGCTCGATCAACTGCCGGATGTTGTCTTCCAGAATCCTGATCCGGTTGTTGAGTTCTGACTGTGACAACGAACTTTCGTTGCTCATAATGTACGCTCCGGAAATTGTAGGGTGGGCAAAGCAAGGCGTGCCCACCAACCTCATCTCGCGGTACTCATGGTGGGCACGGCGCTGATGCGCCCTTGCCCACCCCTAGGATAGCACATTCGCGGCTACTTTGCGGGCTCCAGCACGGAGACGTAGTTGGCCACCGCCGCGCCGCCCATGTTGAAGATGCCGGCAAGCTTCGGGTTCTTGAGCTGCATGCCCTCGGGCGCCTGGCCGGCGAGCTGCATCGCGCTCATCACATGCATGGAAACGCCGGTCGCGCCGATCGGGTGGCCCTTGGCTTTCAGGCCACCGGACGGATTGACCGGCAGCTTGCCGTCCTTCAGCGTCCAGCCTTCCTTGATGGCACGGGCACCCTGCCCGCGCGGCGTCAGGCCCATCGCTTCATATTCGATCAGTTCGGCAACCGTGAAGCAATCGTGCGTCTCGACAAAGGAGAGATCGCTGAGCTGCACGCCGGCCTGCGCCAGCGCGCGCTGCCAGGCTACCGTGCAGCCTTCGAACTGCAGGATGTCGCGCTTTGACATCGGCAGGAAATCCTGCGCATGCGCGGTGGCGCGGAAGTTCACCGCCTTGCCCATCGTCTTCGCGGTCTCGCTATCGGTCAGCACCAGCGCTGCCGCACCGTCCGACACCAGCGAACAGTCCGTGCGCTTCAGGGGACCCGCGACATAGGGATTCTTCTCGCTCTCGGAGCGGCAGAACTCGAAGCCGAAATCCTTACGCATCTGCGCATAGGGATTGGCGACGCCGTTCTTGTGGTTCTTGGCTGCGATCAAGGCCAGCGCGTCCGACTGGTCGCCGTATTTCTGGAAATAGCCTTGCGCGATCTTGCCGAACACGCCGGCAAAGCCGCCGACGGTGTCGCCATCCTCAGGCAGATAAGACGCCTTCAGAAGGTAGCGGCCGATATCGGCCGACGGCGTCCGCGTCATCTGCTCGACGCCGACCACCAGCACGATCCGGGCCGCGCCCGAGGCGATCGCGCGGATGCCCTGATGCACCGCCGCCGTACCGGTGGCGCAGGCGTTCTCAACACGGGTTGTCGGCTTGAAGCGCAGCTTGGGATCGGCCTGCAGCACCAGCGAGGCGGTAAAATCCTGCGGCGAGAAGCCGGCATTGAAATGCCCGAGCACGATCTCGTCGACGTCTTCGGCGGATATGCCGGCATCGGCCAGCGCGTCGGTCGCAACCTTCACCACGAGGCTTTCGACGGTCTCGGCGTCGAACTTGCCGAATGGCGTGTGCGCCCACCCGACGATGCTGGCTGTCATGGTCGTTCTCCCTGTTCCGGTTCTGAAGCCCTTGTACCCTATCGGGAAAAAGACTTCACGCCGGTTTCAGCGATTTCAGGGTGCGCTGGCACATGGCGGTTATGCCGGCCCAATTGCCGGCCCGGATGTCCGCTGCCGGGCAGAGCCAGGAACCGCCGACCGCCACCACGTTGGGCTCGGCCAGCCAGGACGCCGCATTGGCCTCACCGATCCCGCCGGTCGGACACACCCTGATGTTCGGGAACGGTCCCGCCAGCGCCCGAAGTGCCTTGATACCGCCAGCCTGCTCGGCGGGGAAGAATTTCACGAGATCGAAGCCGGCGGCCAGCGCCTGCATCAGCTCGGAAGCCGTCGCGATCCCCGGGGCGAACGGCAGGTCGCCTGCGGCGGCAGCCTTCAGGAGCTCCGGCGTTGCGCCCGGGCTGATGCCGAATTTGGCCCCGAGCGCCGTCGCCCTCGCCAGATCGTCGGCGTTCAGGATCGTGCCGATGCCGACAATAGCGTCCGGCACCTCCGCGATCATGGCCTTGGCGGCGTCTGCAGCGACCGGGGTCCGCAGGGTGACTTCCAGCACGCGCACCCCGCCGGCGACCAGCGCGCGCGCCAGCGGCACCGCATCTTCCAGCCGTTCGATGGTGAGCACAGGGATGACAGTCGCGGACTTGAAGATGGCGGCGAGTTTTTCCTGTCGGGAAGCTGCGCTCATGGAGGTGCCTTGCGAGAGGTAGCGGGAAGGAGGCCGGGCGGCATCGCTGCGCGCGGGATAATCGCTCCGGGATGGCATACCACAACCCCGGCGAGGCGGTGTCCCGCCCGCGCGGCTTCGATCGGATCCGCGTCCAGCAGGCGCGCGGCAACATAGGCGGCAGCAAAACTGTCGCCGGCCGCGGTGGTATCGACGACGGGCGCTTTCAATGGTTCGGCCCGGACCGGATAAAGCGCGCCCTGAAGACGCAGAATGCTCGCCGGTTCCGAAAGCTTCAGCACCACCTCCGCGCCCGGAATCCGCGCCAGCAAGGCGTCGTTGCTTTCGCCGGGATAAAGCGGAGCCAAGTCCTCGGTGGACGCCAGCACGATATCGGCTACGGCAAAGGCCTCCCGGAAAACGGCGCGGGCGACGTCGAGGTCGGGCCAGCCCCGCGCCCGGAAATTGGTATCGAAGGCGAACCGTGCCCCGGCTTCACGCGCGCGTCTGAGCGCCGCAAACAGCCGGGTGCGGCCCTCGCCGCCGTAGAGCGAGAGCGTGATCGCGGAGAGATAGATGACATCGTAGCCGGCCAGCCCATTCAGGATCTCCGGCGTCTGCGGCAAATCCATCAGGCTGCGCGCCGCGGCGCTGTCGCGCCAGTGAAAGAACCGTCGCTCGCCCTTGTCGTCGGTCTGGATCATGTAGAGGCCCGGCAGTTTGCCGGCCAGCCGCACCACGCGGTGGGTGCCGATCCCCTCGGCCGCCCAGCCGGCAATCATCTCGTCGCTAAGGCTGTCGTCGCCAAGCGCGGTGATGTAATCGGCGCCCGCACCGAGCCGGGCCAGATAGACCGCGGTATTGAGCGTGTCGCCGCCATAGCCGCGCGAGAACAGGCCACCATCAGCCTGCTTCAGCTCGACCATGCATTCGCCGATGCAGGCTACTTTGCTCATGACCGCATCCGCGCGATTGGGCGTGAGATCGCGTCAGGCCGCAAACTTGCCGCCGAGTTCATCCTCGATGTGGATCCGGATGATATCGTCGAACGTCTTCTCGGCGGTGGTGAAGCCGAGCTTGAGCGCGCGGTCGGTGGAAAAATCCCGCGGCCAGCCCGAGACGATGCCGATGATGGTCGGATCGGGCACGCGCTTGATGCGCGCGGTGACGTTTTTGCCGGCGACGCGGTCGAGCGCTGCGATCTGTTCACCGACGGTCACGGACATGCCGGGCATGCTGAGATTGCGCCGCGGGCCCATCGCGTCGAGATCCATGGTGCCGGCGTGGACCAGAAAGCCGACCGCGGATTTCGGCGAGGCGTGCCAGTGCCGCACGTCCTCGGACACCGGCAGCACCGCCTCCTCGCCCGCCAGCGGCTCGCGGATGATGTTGGAGAAGAAGCCGGAGGCCGCCTTGTTTGGCTTGCCCGGCCGCACGCAGATCGTCGGCAGGCGGATCGAGATGCCGTCGAGCAGGCCCTTGCGGGTGTAGTCGTTGATGAGGAGTTCGCAGATCGATTTCTGCGTGCCGTAGCTCGTCAGCGGCGTATGGAAGAACTCGTCGCCGATCTTTTCCGGGAACGGCGCGCCGAACACCGCGATCGAGGACGTGAACACCAGCCGCGGCTTGTAGCCGCCGCCGGCATGACGAATGGCGTCGATCAGATGGCGGGTGCCGTCGAGATTGATCCGGTAGCCCTTGTCGAATTCGGCTTCCGCCTCGCCCGAGACGATGGCGGCGAGATGAAAGATCACCTCCGGCCGATGTGCGATCAGCGGCGCCGCAGCGCCAGCATTGGCAAAGTCGGAAGACACGACCTGGATCGGGATCGATGCGTTGGCAGGCTTGGCGGGCGCCACCACGTCCTGCAACGTCATGCGGGTGATGTCGTGCTTGCCGAGGCGGCCGTCGCGCAGCAGCCGGTCGGTCAGCTTGCGGCCAACCATGCCGGCGGCACCGAGAATCAGAACGTGCAAGACCCGTCTCCTTTTTGAACCCTGTTATACGACACGGGCCTCGAGCGCCTACTCTTTCACGGCTCCCGTCATGGCCGACACATAATGCTCGACGAAGAAGGCGTAAAGAATGACGAGCGGCAAAGAGCCCGCCAGCGCGCCCGCCATCAGCGAGCCCCAGCGATAAATATCGCCGTCGACGAATTCGTTGACGATCGCAACCGGCACCGTCTTGTTGGAGGTCGATTGCAGGAACGTCAGCGCGTAGATGAACTCGTTCCAGCACAGCGTGAAGCAGAAGATGAACGCAGAGATCAGTCCCGGGATCGCCAGCGGCAGCACGATCTTGATCAGGATCTGCCAGCGGCTGGCGCCATCGATCAGCGCGCATTCCTCCAGTTCGAACGGGATAGTCTTGAAGTATCCCATCAGAAGCCAGGTTGAGAACGGGATCAGGATGGTGGGATAAGTCAGGATCAACGCCATCGGCGAGTCGAACAGGCCGTACTGAAACACGACGGTGGCAAGCGGAATGAACAGGATCGACGGCGGCACCAGATAGGCCAGGAAGATCAGGCCGCCGACCATATTGGCGCCCTTGTAGCGGAGGCGAACGATGGCATAGGCGGCGAGCACGCTCGCGATGATCGACAGGATGGTGGCGCAGACCGCCACATACATCGTGTTCCAGAGCCACATCGGATAGTGGCTTTCGAACAGCAGCTTGTAAAAGTGCTTGAAGGTCGGATTCCAGGTCCAGAACGGGTTGAACTTGTCGAGGTCGAGCAGTTGCTCGTCCGGTTTGATCGCCGTCAGGCCCATCCAGTAGAACGGGAACAGCAAGACGACGACGATGATCGACAGCGGCAAATAGAGCGTCACCAGCCGGCGCGGTACCGACTGCAGGTAACTCATGCCCTCGCTGTGATCGTCCATCGCAACTGTCGGCGCGGAACTATGCAGCACGGCCTTGAGATCGATCCGCGAAGTGGGAAGATCAGTCATTGCTCTCTCCCTGCTGCCACTTGCGGCGCTGCAGCCCGAACCAGGACACCATGATCGCCGCGAGCAGGAACGGGATCATCGCGCTTGCGATCGCCGCGCCCTCGCCGAGTTGGCCAGCGATGATCGCACGCTGGTACGACAAGGTCGCCATCAGATGGGTGGCGTTGACCGGGCCGCCCCGCGTCATCGCCCAGATCAACTGGAAGTCGGTGAAGGTGAACAACACCGAGAAGGTCATCACGACAGCGATGATCGGAGTCAGCAGCGGATAGGTGATGAACCGGAATCGTTGCCAGCTGGTCGCGCCATCGAGGATCGCCGCCTCGTAAAGCGATGGCGACACCGTCTGCAGGCCCGCCAGCAGCGTGATCGCGACAAAGGGAACGCCGCGCCAGATATTGGCGAAGATCACGCAGATACGGGCCCACGTGGTATCGCCGAGAAAATTGATGTTCTCGGTGATCAGGCCCATCTGCTTCAAGGACCAAGAGATGATCGAGAACTGGGAATCGAAGATCCACCAGAACGCCAGCGCCGACAGCACCGTGGGCACGATGAAGGGGATCAGCACCAGCGCGCGCAGCATCGCCTTGAAGGGCATGTTCTCGTTCAGCAGCAGCGCCAGATAGAGCCCGATGCCGAATTTGATCGCACTCGCGATGAACGTGTATAGAAGCGTGTTGAACACCGAGAGCCAGAAGATCGCGTCGTCCCATAGCCACTCGTAATTCTCGGTCCCGACGTATGCCCCGACGCGACCGATGCGGGTGTCGGTAAACGAAAGCCAGATACCGAGACCAAGCGGATAGGCCAGGAAGAAAATCAGGAACGCCATCGCCGGTACCATGAACCAGAAGCCCACCCAGTTACGGTTGTGCTTGAGCTGGTCCCACGCGCTGGCCTCGCGGATCTCCGTCTTGGCGCGTCTTGGCGCGATTGCGATGTCTGCCATGGGCGATGTCCCGTTTGCGCCGTTGTCTAGAGCACGATCGCTCCGGAAAGCCCCTACCCGCTTTTCCGGAACATGCCCTCACATTAATGGAGCGGACGGCGGCATGCGCCATCCGCTCCGGTTGATCAGCGATAGATGCGCTTCAACTGCCGCTCGGTTTCCGCGATCGCGGTCTTGGCATCCTTGGCGCCGGTGCAGTAGTTGGCGAACATGTCGACCACCAGGAAGTCGGCGATCGCGGTTGCCGCCTTCTCGCCCGGCGTACCGATGCCGGACGCAGGCAACGCGCGCTTGCTCGCCTGGCTGAACACCTGGTTCTTCGGGTCGGCCGTCCACACCGGTGAGTTGTCGTAGGCGTTGAGCGTGTGCGTGAGATAGCCCCGCGCGCCCATCAGCCACTTGTCGTAGTTTTCCTTCTCCAGCATGAAGGCGATGAAGGCCTTCGCGGCGTTCGGATATTTGGTGAACTTGAACGCCAGGATCGGCACGCAGAGCTGCAGTTCGGTCGGCTTCCCGATGGGCCCGACCGGCCACAGCGCATGATACGTGTCTTCGGTAAGTTCCTTCTTGGTCGGATCGTCCTTGGCCGCGACATAGATCGAGATGCCGTTGGCGGTGCAGTGCAGTTCGCCCGACAGATAGGCCTTGTTGTTCGACGAATCGTTCCACGACGCAACGCCGGGAATGAAGGTGTCGGACAGGGCCTTGCAGTACTCGAGCGCCTTCACGGTCTCGGGCGAGTTAATGATGACCTTGTTGTCCTTGTCGACGGTGTAGGCGCCGTGACCCCAGAGGATCCAGTGCAGCCAGGCATTGGCGTCGCCCGAGGCGTGGCCCAGCGGGAAGCCGGCCGGCGTGTTGTTCTTCTTGAGCGCCTTGCACATTTCGAGGAAGCCCGGGAAGTCCTTCGGGAAATCCTTGAACCCGGCCTTTTCCACCGACGATTTGCGGTAGGTCATGTAGCCGCCGACGGTCGCGACCGGGATGCCGAGCCAGTTGTCGCCCTGCTTGCAGGTCACCGCCGCCGCTTCGGTCCATCCGCCGTATTTCTTGCCGAGATAGTCGGCGACGTCGTTCAGCTGCAGCACCTGCGCCGGGAACAGTTGCGGTAGCGTGTGCAAGCCCCAGGCGAGGTCGAGGCCCGAGCCGGTGTTGGCGGCCACGGATGCCTTCGGCTGCACGTCCTCGAACGACTCCGAGAACACGTTCATTTCGGTGCCGGTCGCGGTCTTGAATGCGGCGACCATCGCGTTGAAGGCGTCGTCTTCCGCTGGCACGAAACGCTTCCAGCGCATCACGGTGAGCTTGGCGCCGGATTCGGCCTTCCATGGCGAGGCTTGCGCCCAGGCCTTGGCGAAATCGAGCAGTGCCGGTCCGGTCAGCGCACCGGCCGCCGCCAGCGCGGTGCCACCCTGAAGCAGAGAGCGGCGGGTAAAGTCCTGCATAGTCCATCCTCCCTTTGAATATTATTAGTTATTGCTCAGCCACTTTTTGTAATTGCTCAGCCATTCAGTCTCTTGCCAGTCGCCTCGTCAAACAGATGTACGAGCGACGGATCCGGCTTGAGCCGGATCTTGTCACCCGGATTGAATTGATGCCGCTCACGGAACACGGCGACCACCTGCTCTCCGCCGAGCTTGGCGAAGACCTGGGTTTCCGAACCGGTCGGCTCAACCACGATGATTTCGGCTTCGGCGCCGTCATCGGCAATGGTGAAGTGCTCGGGCCGCACGCCGTAGACAGCCGGCTGGCCTTCGGAATTGGTGGGCGCCGAGGCCAGCGGCAGTTTCACGCCGTTCGGACCTTCGAACCCGGCGCTGCCGTTCGACTTCACCTTGCCCTTGAGGAAGTTCATCGCCGGCGAACCAATGAAGCCCGCAACGAACTGGTTGGCAGGAGTGTCGTAGAGTTCGAGCGGGGTGCCCATCTGCTCGACGATGCCGTCGTGCATCACGACGATCTTGTCAGCCATGGTCATCGCCTCGATCTGGTCGTGGGTGACGTAGACCGTGGTGGTCTTCAGCCGCTGGTGCAGCTCCTTGATCTCGGTGCGCATCGCGACGCGCAGCTTGGCGTCAAGGTT
Organism: Bradyrhizobium sp. WYCCWR15520; assembly: GCF_056174665.1. Classification (NCBI taxonomy): domain Bacteria; kingdom Pseudomonadati; phylum Pseudomonadota; class Alphaproteobacteria; order Hyphomicrobiales; family Nitrobacteraceae; genus Bradyrhizobium; species Bradyrhizobium sp. WYCCWR15520. The sequence goes on along the minus strand of NZ_JBWBWM010000027.1, from coordinate 79,039 downwards.
GGACAAGGGCTCGTCGAACAGGAACACCTGCGGATCGCGCACGATGGCGCGGCCCATCGCGACGCGCTGGCGCTGGCCGCCCGACAACTGCCGCGGATAGCGATCGAGCAGCGGGGTCAGCGCGAGAATTTCAGCGGCGCGCTTGACGCCGGTGGCGATTTCATCCGGCTTGGCGCCGCGCAGCTTGAGCGAGAAGCCCATGTTGTCGGCGACGGTCATGTGCGGATAGAGCGCGTAGTTCTGGAACACCATGGCAATGTCGCGCTCTTTGGGCTGGACATTGTTGACGATGCGATCGCCGATCGAAATCGTTCCAGAGGTGATGTTTTCGAGGCCGGCGAGCATCCGCAGCAAGGTCGATTTGCCGCAACCAGAGGGGCCGACCAGCACGACGAATTCGCCATCCTCGATCGGAATCGACACGCCGTGCAAAACTTCAAAATTGCCGAACGACTTGCGCACGTCGCGAATCTGTACCGACGACATCGAATTCACTCCCCTCATTGTCTGTTATTGGCGCCGCAAGCGGGCGGCGGCGCCTTGCTGTCTTTTCGACTCTAATGCCGGAAGCCGAATTCAACGGTCATTATCATCCGCAGTTTGGCGGTTTTTAGCAATCCGATGGTAGCGCTGTCAATAATTGTTCAAACGTCTAATCTGTTGTGATATGAGCGCAAGATGGGACGAAAACAGACAAAGTCTGGCAAAATCCGCCTCACCGAGGTCGCCAAGCTCGCTGGCGTCAGCCCCATCACGGCATCGCGTTTTTTCAGGAACCCCGAAGCGCTGTCGGAGAGTAAGCGGGAACGCGTCGACAGCGCCGTGAAGGAACTGGGTTACGTTCCCAATCTCGCCGCGCGTGCACTCGCCTCCCACCGCACCGAAGTCATCGGCGTCGTGATTCCTTCCCTCACCAACAACGTATTCGCCGATGTGTTGCGCGGCATCTACGATTCATCCGAGGGCAGCCGCTACTCGATTCAGCTTGCCAATACGCGCTACAGCATCCTGCAGGAGGAAAAGCTGCTGCGGCTGTTCCGGGCGCAGAAGCCCGCAGGACTGATCGTCACGGGCATCAATCAGACCGCGGAATCGCGCACGATCCTGGAGTCGATGAATTGCCCTGTCACGCAGATCATGGAGATCGGCGACAGCCCGGTCGACATGATGGTCGGCTTTTCGCATTACGATGCCAGTTTTGCCGCGATCTCGCACATTCTGGAGCAAGGGCACCGTCGCATCGGATTTCTCGGCGCACGAATGGATCCGCGCGTGCAGCGGCGGTTCGAAGGGTATCGTGATGCCATGAAGGCGGCATCCCTGTTTGATCCGAACCTCGTCGTCACCACGTCGGTGCCGACGACCGTGACGCTTGGTGGGACGTTGTTCGCCGATCTTCTGGCGCGGACGGCCGAGATCGACGCAGTATTCTGCGTCAACGACGACCTGGCGCTGGGCGTGCTGTTCGAATGCCAGCGCCGCCAGATCGCGGTACCGCGCGACCTGGCCATCGTCGGCTTCAACGACCTCGAGTTCATGGCGTCCGCGGTCCCCTCCCTCACCAGCGTGCGCACCAATCGTTATGAGATGGGAAGACACGCCGTTACCATGGTGATCGACGCGATCGAAGGCCGCCGGCCGCGAGAGCCCGTGCTCGACCTAGGCTTTCAGCTCATGGTGCGCGAAAGCTCGATGCCGCAAACGACGTAACGATGACGTCAGACAGAAGGTCGCAGCGGGTGGCGAAAATGGTAGCGCTACCTTTTGGGGCGAATTAGGATTGATTGACCTGAAACCGAATGGCGCGGGCGAGTGCGTTTGCAGCGGATGAAATTTTCAGCATTGTGCAATCGCTGCCTCGATTTGAACCGCTCACCGGATTTGCAGTGCGGGAGGAACCAATGAAAAAGAACGACAACAAGACTGCCACCAACGGTAAGGGCCGCAGGCTGCGTTCCCTCGAGTGGTTCGACAACCCGCACAATCCGGGCATGACCGCGCTCTATCTCGAGCGCTATCTCAATTACGGCCTGACCCGGGAAGAATTGCAATCGGGCAAGCCGATCATCGGCATCGCCCAGACCGGCAATGACCTCTCGCCGTGCAACCGGCATCATCTCGAGCTGGCGCACCGGGTACGCGAAGGCATTCGGGCCGCCGGCGGCATCGCCATGGAATTTCCGACGCATCCGATCCAGGAGACCGGCAAGCGGCCGACGGCGGCGCTCGACCGCAACCTCGCCTATCTCGGCCTGGTCGAAGTGCTGTTCGGCTATCCGCTCGATGGCGTGGTGCTGACCACCGGCTGCGACAAGACCACGCCGGCCTGCCTGATGGCGGCGGCGACTGTCAATCTGCCCGCGATCGTGCTTTCCGGCGGCCCGATGCTGAACGGATGGTTCAACGGAGAACGCACCGGGTCTGGCACCATCGTCTGGAAACAACGCGAGCGGCTTGCCGCCGGCGAAATCGACTACAACGAGTTCATCGAAATCGTGGCCTCCTCGGCCCCGTCGGTCGGCCATTGCAACACGATGGGCACGGCCTCGACGATGAATTCGTTGGCGGAAGCGCTCGGCATGTCATTGCCCGGATGCGCGGCGATCCCCGCGCCCTATCGCGAGCGCGGCCAGATCGCCTATGAGACGGGAAAACGGATCGTCGAGATGGTCTGGGAGGACCTCAAACCCTCCGACATCCTGACCCGCAAGGCGTTCGAGAACTGCATCGCTGTGAATTCGGCGATCGGCGGCTCGACGAACGCGCCGATCCACATCAACGCGCTGGCGCGGCATATCGGCGTCGACCTCTCGATCGACGACTGGCAGAAGCACGGCCACGACATCCCGCTGCTGGTGAACATGCAGCCGGCCGGCTTCTATCTCGGCGAAGAATATCATCGCGCCGGCGGCGTGCCGGCGGTGGTGCGCGAATTGATGGCGCAGAAGCGGATCCATGAAGATGCCGTCACGGTCAACGGCCGCACCATCGGCGAGAACTGCCGCGAGGCGCCCAAGCCCGACGGCGACGTGATCTGGAGCTACGACAAGCCGCTGGTGAAGGACGCCGGCTTCCTGGTGCTGCGCGGCAACCTGTTCGATTCCGCGATCATGAAGACCAGCGTGATTTCGAAGGAATTCCGTGAGCGCTACCTGGTCAATCCGAAAGACCCGAATGCGTTCGAAGGCCGCGCCATCGTATTCGAGGGACCGGAGGATTATCACGACCGGATCGACGATCCCTCGCTCAATATCGACGAGCACTGCGTGCTGTTCATCCGCGGCGCAGGGCCGATCGGCTATCCCGGCGGCGCCGAGGTCGTGAACATGCAGCCACCCGCCGCACTGATCAAACGCGGTATCCTGTCTCTGCCCTGCATCGGCGACGGACGGCAGTCCGGCACGTCGGGTTCGCCGTCGATCCTTAACGCCTCGCCGGAAGCCGCCGCCGACGGCGGGCTGGCGATCCTGCGGACCGGCGACAAGGTTCGCATCGACCTCAACAAGGGCGACGCCAACATCCTGATATCAAGCGACGAATTGAAGAAGCGTCGCGCCGAATTGAAGGACAAGGGCGGCTTCCCCTACCCGGCCAACCAGACGCCGTGGCAGGAGGTTTATCGCTCGACCGTCGGCCAGCAGGCCACTGGCGCCTGCATGGAGCTTGCCACGCGCTATCAGAATATTGCCGGCACGGTCGGTGTGGCGCGGGATAATCATTAGCCACCCTTCATCAGGCAATCACCGTCATTGCGAGCGTAGCGAAGCAATCCAGAAATCCCCCTGCGGAAACGATCTGGATTGCTTCGTCGCTTCGCTCCTCGCAATGACGAAAAGGAAAACCAAGGAGAAGAAAAACATGTCAGACCGCCTGAAGGGCAAGCGTGCTTTCGTCACCGCGGCAGCCGTCGGCATCGGCCGCGCCTGCGCGGTGGCTTTTGCGCGTGAAGGCGCAACCGTGTTCGCCACCGATATCGACGAGGCCAAGCTCGCCGCGCTCAAGGGTGAAGGCATTGCCGAAGTGGCCAGGCTCGACGTGCGCGACAGCGCAGCGGTCGCCGCCATGGCCAAACGCGCCGGCCAGACCGACATCCTGCTCAACGCGGCGGGCTTCGTGCATCACGGCACGGTGCTGGATTGCTCCGACGAAGACTTCGATTTTTCGTTCGACCTCAACGTCAAGTCGATGCACCGCACGATCCGCGCATTCCTGCCGGCCATGCTGGAAAATGGCCGCGGCACGATCGTGAACATCTCGTCCGCCGCGGGCGTCTTCAAGGCCGCGCCGAACCGCTACGTCTATGGCGCGACCAAGGCCGCGGTCGCCGCGCTGACGCGCTCGGTCGCGACCGACTTCATCGCCAAGGGTATCAGGTGCAATTGCATCTGCCCCGGTACCGTCGAAACCCCGTCGATGCTCGATCGTGCGGCGGCCGCAGGCCCCAACGGCCGCGAGATGTTCATCGCGCGACAGCCGATGGGACGGCTCGGCACCGCCGGGGAGATCGCCTCGCTCGCCGTCTATCTCGCCAGCGATGAGAGTGCGTTCACGACGGGCGTCGCGCACGTCATCGACGGCGGCTGGACGTTGTGATCTTAACCTCTCCCCGCGAAGAGCGGGGCGAGGGAGTAGACCGTCGATGCGGCGCCGAATTGAAATGAGAGGACCACCTTCATGAACAAGATCGATCTGAACGGCCGTTGCGCAGTCGTCACCGGCGGGGCGCAGGGTTTTGGACGCGCGATCGCCGAGCGGTTCGTCGCGTCAGGCGCGAAGGTCGCGATCTGGGATCACGACCTGCCGTTTGCGGAAAAGACCGCCAAGGAAATCGGCCCGGCCGTCTCGGCGTTCAAGGTCGACGTCTCCGATCTCGTCGCCGTCGAGAAAGCCCGCGACGAGACGCTGAAGGCGCTCGGCAAGATCGATATCCTCGTCAATAATGCCGGCATCGCCGGCGTCAACGCAACGGTGTGGGAAACCGACCTCGACGAATGGCGCAAGGTGATGCGCATCAATCTCGACGGTCCCTTCATCTGCTGCAAGGCGGTGGTGCCGGCGATGCTCAAGCAGAAATACGGCCGCATCGTCAACATCGCCTCGATCGCCGGCAAGGAAGGCAACCCCAACGCCGCGCATTATTCGGCCTCGAAGGCCGGTCTGATCGCGCTGACCAAGTCGCTCGGCAAGGAGCTCGCGCAGCACGACATTCTCGTCAACGCGGTAACGCCGGCGGCGGCGAAAACCGCGATCTTCGATCAGCTCACGCAGCAGCACATCGACTTCATGCTGTCGAAAATTCCGAAGGCGCGTTTCGTCCTGGTGGAAGAACTCGCGGCGATGGTGGCGTGGCTTTCGTCGGAGGATTGCGCGTTCTCGACCGGCGCCGTGTTCGACATTTCGGGCGGACGAGCAACTTATTAGCCGATCGACGGCTGCAAATAGCTGGACCAGAAACAATGCCGTTGAAACTTCGATCGATAAACGCCAAGTCGGCCCCTGAGGCGGTCGGCGGTTATTCCCAGGCCGTGGAAACAACGAACAGCATCCGGCGGCTTTACATCAGCGGTCAGATTCCCATGGCTCGCGGCGGCGCGGTGCCTGACAGCTTTGCTGAACAAGCGAAGTTTGTATGGGCCAACGTCCTTGCACAGCTCGAAGCCGCAGACATGACGATCGGCAATCTGGTGAAGGTTACGATCTTCCTGTCCGACAGAAAATACGCGCTCGAAAACCGTCAAGCGCGACAGGAGGCTTTGGGTGGGCACGCCCCCGCGCTCACCGTTATCATTGCAGGCATTTTCGACGAAGCCTGGCTATTGGAAATAGAAGCCATTGCCGAGGCGTGACGGGTCTCACCAGGATATCAACCGCCAGAACGGTGAATGCAGCCGCGGAGACACAATGACCAGAGAAGGCGGATGCCTGTGTGGCGCGGTCAGGTTCAAGACCGAGGGCGAGCCGGTCAACGTCCGGATCTGCCATTGCCGCAACTGCCAGAAGGCGATGGGCTCGCCGTTCTTTGCCCGTGCGCTGTTCGACCAGCGGAATCTGACCGTCTCGGGTGATACCGCGCGCTATCCGTCGTCGGAAGCGCTCGACCGGGTATTCTGCAAGGTTTGCGGGACAAGGCTGTTTTCCCGGCGCACCAACGGCACCGTCGTCGGCGTGGCGCTCGCCGTCTTCGACGACCGCAACGCTTTTGTGCCGACTGAGCACATCTGGGTCTCGGAAAAGATGGCGTGGGTGCGGCTTGATGACGGCCTGCCGCAATATCAGGAGACGGTTCCCCAGTGACGCGGGCGTGCTAGGCTAGCGGCTTCGACGCGCAAACCGGGGCAGACCGCTTGAACATCACGCTCTACGGCATTTCGGTCTGGGTGCTACCGCTCCTGATCGCCATCACCTTCCATGAGGCCGCGCACGCCTTCGTGGCATACAAGCTCGGCGACAATACCGCCCAACAGCTTGGCCGGGTCAGCTTCAACCCTTTCAAGCATATCGATCCATTCGGCACCGTGATTCTGCCGGGACTGCTTCTGCTGGCGCACTCTCCGTTCCTGTTCGGCTACGCCAAGCCGGTCCCGGTGAATTTCCGAAACCTTAACCATCCCCGGCTCGACATGGTCTGGGTGGCGCTGGCCGGCCCCGCCACCAACATCGTCCTGGCGACGATCGCAGCGTTTGCCTTCCATGCCCTGCCCCTGGTACCTCCCGATGCAGCCAAATGGACCGCGGACAACCTCAAAAATACGTTCCTGATCAATATCGTGCTGGCGATCTTCAACATGATGCCGATCCCGCCGCTGGATGGCGGCCGGGTCGCCGTCGGGTTGCTGCCGCGGGTGCTGGCTTACCCGCTGTCGCGGGTGGAACCGTACGGGATTCTGATCCTGCTCGGTCTTTTGATCCTGCTTCCGGTCATCGGGACGCAGCTCGGCCTAAATCTTGATGTTATTTCGGCGATACTGCGGACTCTTATCGGATATGTGATGAGCGCGCTTCTCTTCATCACCGGCAACGCTTAAACTTCCGATAGAACAAGCGCGCAAGGGAAGAACCGACCCGGGCCATGGCGACAAAAGCTGCCGATATGTTGATTGCACGACGCGCCGATACCCGGGCGAGGGCAGATTTCGCAACCTGGAAAATGCTGGCCAAGCTTAACGGCTTCTCCGCCCTGCCCGCCGAAGCGCAGAACTTTTTGGAAGGCTACCGGCAATTGTTGGCGAGGATGACCGAGGCGGACGCCTCCGAGGCCACCATCCAGCTCATGTACAAGAGCTACTATGCCGAGATGGGCGGCTCCGGAACGCCGCCCGAGCTGCCTTCGCGCGCGGCCGAGCCGGTCAAGGAGGCAGGCAACGTCACCGCGTTCCGACGGCCGCCGCCGCGGCCCAAGCCTGCCGCGTCCGGACCTCAGACCAAACCACGGCTCCCGGTGGCGCTGATCTTTGCGTGCCTCGCCATTGTCTATGTCAGCATCCGCTTGTACTGGCGCTGACACAGCCGCTTCGGACCACCATACTTCGGACCATTGTACTTATGGCCACGCCGCATAGGACGGACCGCTGCGTGCGTGCTCGAGTCTTATCTGCCGGCGATAGTTTCCCGGCGATGCGCCGCGGTACTTGCGGAAGAAGCGGTTGAAATAAGCCGGATCGCGAAAACCCAATCCGTATCCGATCTGCTCGACGGGAAGATCGAGCTGCTGCAGGCGCGTGCAGGCTTCGCGGACCAGGCGCTCGTGAATGATCGCGCGCGGGCCACAGCTTTTCTCGCGCTGGCAATGCGCATGCAGTTTGTCGGACGTGACGCCGAGCGCGTCCGCATAGCGCGCCACCGGCCAGCCGTCGCGGTAATGCAGTTCGACCATTTGTAGGAAATTGCCGACCAACGCCGGACCGCCGCCGCGCGCCGCAACCTCGTGACGCTCGTCATGCGAGGCGCTGAGCCGCCAGAGTTGCAGACATAGCAGAAGCAAATGCGAGGAGATCAGCGTCGCGCCGCCAAAGCCGGGGGCGCGCAACTCAGCCACGATGGCCCGGCAAGATTCGGCGACCGTATCCAGAGAGGGCGGAAGCGCTTCGCCTAATATCAGCGCAACGCGCTCGGTGGTCCTGCGCAGATGCAGCGCCTCGGCCGTGCCGGCGATAACCTTGATCAGGAAATCGTCGTCGACCGATAGCAGGAAGCCCTCCGCGCCGGGCCCCACTTCGATCGTCGCATCGGTGCTGCCTGGCAGCCAAAGCAGCGTCGGCGCTTCCATCGCAACACTGGTCCCGTGCCAGGACGCACGGCCGCGATCCGATTGCAGCAGCAACAGATGCGCCCGCCGCTCGGACCTCTGGCGGATCACCCAAGATCTGGCCGCCAGCGCCGCCGAAAATGCCTCCGCCCGCACCGCCAGTGCGATGCCGACCGGCAGTCCATTCAGTCCTGGTGATACCAACATGCCCCCGCCTCCTGAGACAATCCGCCGCCAGTGAACCGGGGCGTTTGCCAGAAAAGTACAATCTTTCCCCGGCTTCGTCCAATTCCAAGCGTCCCGCCACCTCCCCTAACGTCAGGACGATCATGAGCGCCAGTTCAATGGCGCCGGTCGCATCACCCGGGAGGAGAACATGACGACATTGTTGACGCGCCGTGCCGCCCTGCTGGCGGCCGCTACCTGCGCCGCCACCATCGGCCTCGCCGCCATCGCCGAAGCGCAAACCTCGATCAAGATCGGCTACGCGATCTCGCGCACCGGCCCCAATACCGGCGGCGCCGCCGTCACCACCATTCCCAACTACGAATTGTGGGTGAAGGAAGTAAATGCCGCCGGTGGCATCAAGCTCGGCGACAAGCGCGTCCCGATCGAGGTCGTGCAATATGACGACCGCTCCAACGCCGAAGAGGCCGTGCGCGCGCTCGAACGGTTGATCAATCAGGACAAGGTCGATTTCATTCTGCCGCCCTGGGGCACCGGCCTTAATCTGGCGGTTGGACCGACGCTGAACCGCGAAGGTTATCCGCACCTCGCCGCAACCGCCGTGACCGATCGCGCGCCGGAACTCGCCAAGCGCTGGCCCAACAGTTTCTGGCTGCTCGGCACGTCAGCGGATGCCGCCAAATCGCTGGTCGAACTCTTGAACAAATTGCGCGACGAAAAGAAGATCGGCGACACGGTGGCGATGGTCAGCATCGCCGACGGTTTTGGCATCGATCTGTCCGGCGCGGCGCGGCCGGCGCTCACCAATGCGAAGTTCAAGCTCGCCTACGACAAGACCTATCCGATCGGCACGCAAGACCTGGCGCCGATCGTCAACGAGATCAAGGCGCTCAATCCCGATGTCTTCATCGCCTTCAGCTACCCTCCGGATACGCTGGCGCTGACCGAGCAATCGCGCATCGCAGGCCTCAATCCAAAAGTGTTCTATACCGGCGTCGGCACCGCCTTCCCGCTCTACAAGCAAAAGTTCGGCAAGAACACCGAAGGCGTGATGGGCATCGGCGGCTGGAGCGGCGACAGTCCGGCGATCAAGGACTACCTCGCTCGCCACAAGGCCTCCGCCGCCAACGGCGCCGAGCCGGACCGCTGGGCGAGCGCGGTGACCTATGCGAGTCTGCAGATGCTGCAGCAGGCGATCGAACGCGTCGGCAAGGTCGACCGCGCCGCTGTCATCAAGGATCTGCAGACCGGCTCATTCGACACCGTGATCGGCAAGGTCAAGCTCGAGAACAACATGCCGACGCGCTACTGGTGGGTCGGCCAGTGGCAGGATGGCGAGTTCTACGGCATCGCGCCGGCCGGCAACGAAGGCGCGCGCAAAGCGATCGTGCCGAAGCCGGCGTGGGTGGCGCCGTAACGTTCAAGACAGCGAGGCGGCCGGCCAAGCCATGACCAACGCCATTCTGACCGGCCTGATGCTGGGCGGCATGTATGCGCTCATCGCCATGGGGCTCACGCTCCAGTACGGCGTTGCGCGCATCATGAACCTATCCTACGGCGAGTTCCTGATCGCCGCCGCCTTTGCATCGCACTGGCTGTTCACGGGCTGGGCCGTCAGTCCCTTTGTCGGACTGGCGCTGGTCGTTCCCCTCGCCTTCGTGCTGAATTTTGCGATCTACAAGATACTGCTGACCCCGCTGGTGCGCCGCGCGCCGAACCGCGATGCGCTCGAGGTCGACAGCATTCTCGCTACCTTCGGGCTCACCTTCGTCATTCAGGGCTCGATGCTGGCACTGTTCGGCGGAGCCTATTACAGCTATTCCTTCCTGGCCTTCCCGGTGCAGTTTCTCGGCGAGACGGTCGCCGCCAACCGCCTCACCGCGCTTGGCATCACCATCGTGCTTGGGCTCGCGCTCTATGCCGCGCTGACACGCACCCGCGCCGGCACGGCGATACGCGCGGTTGCCGTCGATCCCTTCGCGGCCCAGCTTGTCGCCATCAATGTGCCGCAGGCGTCCGCCCTGACCTTTGCGCTCGGCGGTGCGCTGGTCGCCGCGGCCGGCGTGCTGGTCAGCACATTCCTCACCTTCAGCGCATCATCCGGCGTGGTCTTCACCATGAAGGCGTTGATCGTCGTGGTGATGGGAGGCGTCGGCAACATGCTGGGCTGCCTGATCGCGGGGCTGGCGCTTGGCCTCAGCGAGGCGCTGGTTGCCTCCTATGTCGATCCCGGGCTTACGCTTGCGGTGAATTTCGCGCTGTTTCTCGCCGTGCTGCTGGTGAAGCCGGCCGGCCTGTTTGGCAGGGCGACGCGATGAGCGCGCGTATCGCTGGCTTCGGCTTCCTTTCGCTGGCAGCAATCGCGCTGCTGGCCTTCGTCCCCCGTCTCGGCAACGCCTACTATCTCGCGCTTGCCATCAGCCTGCTGCAATACACCGTGCTGGCGACGGCCTGGGGTATGTTCTCAGGACCCACCCGCTATGTCTCGCTGGCCACGACCGCCTTCTTCGGCGTCGGGGCCTATACCGTCGCGGTGCTCGGCGAAATCCTGCCCTGGCCGCTGGTGCTGCTGACCGCCGCGGCGCTCGGCGCCATTGTCGCCGCCATCGTCGGGCTGTCGACGCTGCGCCTGAGCGGCGTCTACTTCGTCATCTTTACCTTTGGTCTCACGGAGCTGATCCGCCAGCTCGTGGTCTGGTTCGAGGTCAACAAGTCGCGCGTGCTCGGACGCTATGTCTTCGTCAACATCACCCAGGCCGATATTTACTGGCAGTTGCTGGCGCTGACCGCCGCGGTGTTCCTGCTGGGCTGGCTGATCGCGCGCTCGCGCTTAGGCTTTGCGCTGCGGGTGATCGGCGAGGACGAGACCGTCGCAAAGCATTGCGGGGTCAATACCACCTTCGCAAAAGTCGCCCTGTTCACGATCAGCGCCACGGTCATGACGCTGGTCGGCGCGATCATGGCGCCGCGCTGGACCTATATCGAGCCGTCGATCGCCTTCAATTCGATGATCTCGTTTCAGGTGCTGATCATGGCGCTGCTCGGCGGCGCGCACCGGCTGTGGGGGCCGGTGCTCGGCGCCGTGCCGCTGACGCTGCTGTTCGAACTGTTGAGCGCACGCTTTCCCAACACGTTCACGATCATCCTCGGCTGCATCTTCCTGTTGATCGTCTACATGCTGCCGCGGGGCGTGGCCGGATTGTTCGAGAAGCTGTCGACGACGTCTGCCGGCAAAACCACGCAACGGGTAGCCGCATGAGCCAGGGCACCCAAACGACCGTGCTCGAAATCGACGGCCTGCGGCGCGCGTTCGGCGGGCTGGTCGCGGTGAACGATCTCGGCTTTTCGGTCGGACAAGGCGAAATCATGGGCCTGCTCGGTCCCAACGGGTCGGGCAAGACGACAGCGCTCAATCTGATATCGGGCGTGTTGCGTCCCGATGCCGGCACCATCCGCCTGATGGGCCAGAACATCGCGGGCCTTGCGTCGTACCGGATCGCACGGCTTGGCCTTGCCCGGACGTTCCAGCTCGTCCGCGTGCTCGATGGCATGGACTGCCACGAGAACATCAAGGCAGGGCTGGCGTTCCAGAGACCCCATCTGCCCGCCGCCGAAGCCGAGCTTCGGATCGACACGCTGCTCGATCGCGTCGGCCTTGCCGGGCACGGCCGGCGGCCCGCGGCCGACCTCACCTATATCGACCGCAAGCGCCTGGAACTCGCGCGCGCCCTCGCCGCGAAGCCGCGATTGCTGCTGCTAGACGAATGGCTCGCCGGCCTCAATCCCTCCGAGCTGGCAATCGGCATCGATCTGATCCGGTCGTTGAAGGCGGAAGGGATCACCATCGTGCTGGTCGAGCATGTGATGGCTGCGGTGCGCGCCCTGTGCGACCGCTGCATCGTCATGAGCAGCGGACGCAAGATTGCCGAGGGTGCCACCGCGGACGTGTTGAGCGATGCCGCGGTCGTCAAGGCCTACCTCGGCGGAGTGGCTGCGGATGCTTGAGGTCAAAAATCTCAGCCTCGCCTATGGCCTGCACCGCGCGCTCGACGGCGTCGCGCTCCATGTCAACAGCGGCGAGATCGTCACGATCCTCGGCGCCAATGGCGCCGGCAAAACCTCGCTCCTGAAAGCCATCGCAGGCGTTGTGCGTACGCTGCCCGGCAAGCAGGTGAGCCTCGGCGGCCGTGACATATCCGTGCTTCCGCCGCACGACATCGTCGAAAGCGGACTGGCGCTGGTGCCCGAGGGCCGCGGCATCTTCGGCGATCTGACGGTGAAGGAAAACCTCCTGCTCGGCGCCAATCCAAAGCGCGCCCGCGAGGGCGAAGCGCCGCGGCGCGAGCAGGTATTTTCGCTGTTTCCGCGCCTGCGCGAACGCGCCGCCCAGATCGCGCGCACCATGAGCGGCGGCGAGCAGCAGATGCTCGCGATCGGCCGCGCCCTGATGTCCAATCCGGATATTCTGCTGCTCGACGAGCCGTCGCTCGGTCTCTCGCCTGCCATGGTGCAGGAATTGTTCGCCACCCTGCTGCGGGTACGCGAGGCCGGCGTCGGATTGCTGCTCGTCGAGCAGAACGCGCAGGAAAGCCTGCGGATCGCCGACCGCGGTTATGTGCTTGAAAACGGCATCATCGTCGGCCACGGCAGCGCCGATCATCTGAAGTCCGATCCCGCCGTCCAGCGGGCCTATCTCGGCGGCGTGCCGCCGGCCACCGCCACACCGTCATCGTAACGCCACCGCCCGAAGGAGAATGTCATGCACGAAATCACGCTGCTGCTCGAGAGCAAGGATGTCCCAGCGTCAAACGGCGCGACGTTCGATCGGCTCAACCCTGTCACGGGTGATGTCGCAAGCCGCGCTGCGGCAGCCCAGATCGCGGATGCGAAGCGCGCGGCCGACACCGCCGCGGCCGCTTTCCCCGCATGGTCCGCCACTGGCCCGAACGCAAGGCGCGCGATCCTGCTGAAGGCTGCCGATCTGCTGGCGTCGAAGGCGCCGCAGTTCATCGAGCTGATGGCAGCAGAAACCGGCGCGACCGCGGGCTGGGCCGGCTTCAACGTCCACCTTGCCGCCGGCATGCTGCGCGAAGCCGCCGCCATGACCACCCAGATTTCGGGCGAGGTCATTCCCTCGGACAAGCCGGGCTGCATCGCCATGGCCGTGCGCCAGCCGGCGGGCGTGGTGCTGAGCATGGCGCCGTGGAATGCGCCGGTCATTCTCGGCGTGCGCGCCATTGCGCTGCCGCTGGCCTGCGGCAACACCGTGGTGCTGAAGGCCTCCGAGATCTGCCCGGGCACCCACCGGCTGATCGCCGAATGTCTGCGCGACGCCGGCCTGCCGCCGGGTGTACTCAACGTCATCACCAACGCGCCGGAGGATGCTCCTGCCCTGATCGAAATGCTGATCGGCCATCCCGCCGTGCGCCGCGTCAATTTCACCGGCTCGACCCGCGTCGGCCGCATCATCGCGCAGGTGGCGGCGAAGTATCTGAAGCCGGCGCTACTCGAACTCGGCGGCAAGGCGCCGATGATCGTACTCGACGATGCCGATATCGATGCCGCCGTTGCCGCAGCGGCCTTCGGCGCATTCATGAACCAGGGCCAGATCTGCATGTCGACGGAGCGCCTCGTTGTCGACGAGAAGATCGCCGACGCATTCGTGACCAGGCTCGCTGCGAAAGCCGGATCGCTGGTCGCGGCCGATCCGCGCAAGGGCAATGCGCCGCTGGGATCGCTGATCGGCACCGATGCGGCGGCCCGCATCCAGGCCTTGATCAACGACGCCGTCAGCAAGGGCGCCAAGGTCGTTGCCGGCGGACGCAGCGAGGGCACGCTGATGTCGGCAACCGTGATCGACGGCGTCAACTCGTCGATGCGCATCTATGGCGAGGAGTCGTTCGGTCCGGTGGTCTCTGTCGTGCGCGTCAACGGCGTGGACGAAGCCGTTCGCGTCGCCAACGACACCGAGTATGGCCTGTCGGCCGCCGTGTTCGGCCGCGACATCGCCCGCGCGTTCGAGGTCGCCAAGCGGATCGACTCCGGCATCTGCCATGTCAACGGCCCGACCGTTCATGACGAGGCACAGATGCCTTTCGGCGGCGTCAAGGCGTCAGGCTATGGCCGCTTCGGCGGCAAGGCCGGCATTGCCGAATTCACGGAATTGCGCTGGATCACGATCGAGACCGGACCGCAGCATTATCCGATCTAGCACGATGGAGAGAATGCGCGGCGGGGGTGAAGGTCAGACCTTCGTCGGCGATCATGCCCGACATCACTGGCAAAGCAGAACTATCGACTTATTTTGCGTCCTTGAACGTGACAGGCAAAGTGCGAGTCAACCCTAGATCTGCGACCAACGGCGGCGGCTTCGGTACAGGATCCGCCCGTCGGACCATTTTCAGAGCAGCTTCGTCATAAGCGCTCAGACCAGAACCTTCGGCGACGCTAACTGAAAGAACGTGACCCGTGCGGTCAAACTCAAGCTCGAGCTTCAACGCCGCGCCTTTCACCTTTGCGCCGTCCGGAAACATCAGGAACTTCTTGAAATGAGCAACAACCTTCTTTTCCCACGCCACTTTCGCGAGCTCGACGCTCTTGCCGATGCCCAATTTCGGCGCCTTGGCCGTGTCTTCACGACGCCCGTCAAGGTTAGGCGTTGCCATTGCCTCTTGCGCCGCTGATTCCGGCGAAGCTTGCGTCTGCACCGCCGCAAGCTTCGTATCCTCCTCCTTCGGCTTTTCCGATTTGTTCGGTGTCACCGCGCGGTCCGCATCATCGACGTCGGTCGGCTTGTCCTGCGGCAGTTCGGTGTCCTTAACCTCGGCCTCTTGTTCGGCGAGTTGCGGCGATGCTACGGCAGCCTCGGTATCCGGACCGGGAGGCAGGTTGATGTCTTCACGGTTGGCCGATGCAAGTTCAACTCCAACCTCGATCGCCGCCGCACCGACGGCATCGTCGGCCTCTCCTTCCACTTGCAAATGCGCAATTGCCAGCGCTGCTCCCCCGACATGAAGCGCGAGAGCGATCACAGCGGCTGAAATCCAGAGCCGCCGGGATGGCTTCTGTTCGTCGAGGCCGGTCAAGGGTTTGCCGGCGCTGCCTGCGCCGCCGCCGCATCAGGAACGCCTTCCAGCGCCACCAGTTTGATTTTCGAGTAGCCGCCGGAGCGCAGTATCTCCAACACGACCATCAACTCCCCGTAGGGTACCGCGCGATCGGCGCGAATGAAGATATGACGATCCTTGCTGTCCGGCATCGCATCTAACGAGCGCACCAGATCGATCCGCTTGACCAAATCCTCCCCGATCGCAATCGAGAGGTCCGGCTTGATGCTGACATAAGTCGGCTTGTCCGGCTTCTTCTGCGGAGTTGCGGTCGATGTCGGCAGATCGATCGGCAGGTCGACGGTGGACAGCGGCGCCGCGACCATGAAGATGATCAGGAGAACGAGAATGACGTCGATAAAGGGCGTGACATTGATCTCATGCGATTCCGCAAAATCGCTGTCGTCATCGTGGTCATGTTCTGCGATTGAGGCGCCCATCGCCTACTCCGCCGCCGTACGGGAATGCGAACTGACATGGGTGCGGTCGAGATCGCGCGACAACAGCCGCGCCGCAGCGCCCGATGCGCGGCTGACCAACTCCATGTAGCCCTTGGTCACGCGAGAAAAGTGATTGTAGATGATAACGGCGGGGATTGCAGCAACCAATCCGATGGCGGTCGCGAGCAGCGCCTCGGCGATGCCGGGCGCCACCACGGCGAGGTTCGTGGTCTGCGATTTCGAAATACCGATGAAGCTGTTCATGATGCCCCAGACGGTGCCGAACAGGCCGACGAAGGGCGATGTCGCGCCGATGGTTGCCAGAAGGCCCATGCCGAGCCTGATACGCCGCGCTTCGGCGCGCACGATTTCGGCAAAGCTCGATGCGGCGCGCTCCTTGATGCCGGCATCGCTCGAGATGCCCGCCGACAGCCGCGCCTCGCGCATTGCTGCCGCAAGGAAGGACGCCAGCACGCTGCCCTTGGCGCCGAGCGCGAATTGCGCTTCCGCCAGCGACCGCGCGTCCGCGATCTTGGCCAGCGCCGAGCGCACCTTGCGCTGAACCACGGTCAGCTCAAGCATCTTGGCGATGAAGATGGTCCAGGTCACCAGCGAAGCAAAGGCAAGGCCGATCATGACCGCCTTGACCACCACGTCGGCCGACTTGAACATCGACCAAGGCGACAATTCCTTGAGCTCCGCGGCCGCCGCCTTCAGCAATTTACCCTCGCGCTCGGCCGGCGTCGCAGCCGCGTCCGAAGGCGCGGCCTGCGGAGCCGCTGCCTGGGGCAGCGCGGCCGGAGGCTGCGATTGCGATACGGCGGGCGCCTGCTGGGCCGTTGGCGCTACAGGAGGGGCCATGCCCTGCTGGGCGGACGACGGCACCGCCAGCGACAGCATCGCCAGCGCCGAGATCATCACCAATGTCGTCACGCGAGAAAGAGTCATCTTGTTCATTCTTCGGCCCAGTAGCGGATCAGGTTGCGATTGGTCAATTTGACCGTTTCAGGGTCGTCTCGCCCGAGCCGCTCTACCAGGGCCTGGATCGCGATATCGAGATCGAAGACGAGGCTGCGGGCGTGGCCATCCCGTACCATGCTCTGCAGCCAGAAAAAAGACGCTACATGCATACCTCGTGCGACCGGCGTAACCAGATGCGACCTAGACGCAGGATAATGCATGAGGCCCCAGGCCCCGAGCTTGATTTCATGTAAGTCATAGAGGTCCTCCACTATCACTTCGCTACCGTCGTATTCGTCCGGTTCCGACGGGCACTGCGTCACTGAAAGGTGGGTCCGGATCTGCAATCCCGTGAGGCGATCTCCCCTCACCGCGTTGTCGACATGAAGGCCGAATTGGTGGCCGTCTGAGGCCGCGTAGCGGTTAAACAGCGGCGGGACGAAATGCAGCCGGGGTCGCCGCCGAGATGAATTCTGGACTGGCGATCGGCGTCGTTAGCCCTCGACGGCCGCGCGTAGGCGCTCCGCGCCTGCGGTGGAGCGGCCATCTTCCACACGGCCGCGACCATGATGCGGCGGAAGTCCACCACATCAGTCGCTCGGTACGTTGGCGATGCGGACCAGCATTCCAACTGCCCCTTAGAATTTGTCTAGAACCGTGCCCGAGAGCACCATGCTCACGCTTCGTCCAGGCGCCAGGAACACGAATGGCGTCGCGCTCCGGTCAGAGCACATCGTAGCCGAGCTCGTTTGTCAGGTTTGGTGACCAACAGTTTTGCGTTCCGGTTCCTGTTAACCTCCCTTACAAGCATTCTAAAGACCGCCGGGAAATCCTGGAAAGTCAGGCGCTGATTGTTCGTCCAGCTTTCACCAACCAAACCGTGCCGGTGGTTTCATCAGCGGAACGGTTCGCCGACCGTCGATCCATGGCGGCAATGCTGATGCCCTCACGACAGCTTTGAGGGCCGGTGAGGAAGCGCAGGGGATGGGGCGATTGCAACACGCGCAATCAGTCCCACAATCAGAATCCGGACGTCATCCCTGTGCGCAACTCACGCCGAAGTACGCGACGCAGCGAGCCGCCCACCGCGGCGGCCAACCTTTCCTATTGTTTAGGATTCTCAAGCCTTAGTGTTTGTACAGGGCGAACGCGCGAACGTTATATCGGAGGACTTGGGGAACTTCCGGAAATCGATGAATCATGTCGAGGTCGCGCACCATCCGTTGGGCTTTGCTGATCGTAGCGATCGCCGCGCTGGGCTACCTCGGCTGGCAGCGATTCCAGAGTGGAGACCATCCGGCGCAAGCTGAAGCGCAGAAGGCCGCGCCCGCCCGTGCCGCCGTTCCGGTGCGGATTGCCACGGTCGAAAAGGCCGATTTTCCGGTCTATCTGACCGGTCTCGGCACCGTGCAGGGATTCAACACCGTCGTCGTCCGCACTCGCGTTGACGGCCAGATCAACCGGATCGCTTTTCAGGAAGGACAGGTCGTTCGGGAAGGCGACACGCTGGTCGAGATCGATCCGCGGCCTTTCCAGTCTGCGCTCGATCAGGCCAAGGCCAAGAAGGCGCAGGACGAAGCCAACCTCGCCAACGCCAGCCTCGACCTGCAGCGCTATACCAAGCTCGGCGAATTCGCGACCCGGCAACAGACCGACACGCAGCGCTCCACGGTCGCGCAGCTCACCGCGCAGATCCAAGCTGATGCAGCGATGATCGAGACCGCGCAGACCCAGCTCGATTACGCCACCGTCAAGGCCCCGATCTCCGGCGTCGTCGGGCTGCGTCAGGTCGACGTCGGCAACATCGTCAATGCCGCGACGCAGACCGGCATCGTGACCATCGCCCAGATCGAGCCGATCGCCGTGATCTTCACCGCGCCGGAAGACCAGTTGCCGGATATCAAGGCCGCGCTCGCGGCTTCCCCTCCCAAGACGATCGCGCTCTCCACCGACGGCAAACGCGTGCTCTCCACCGGCACGCTCGCGCTCATCAACAACCAGGTCGACACGTCGAGCGGAACCGTCCGGCTCAAGGCCGTGTTCGACAACAAGGATCACGCGCTGTGGCCGGGCCAGTCGGTCTCGACCCGGCTGCTCATTGCGACGCTGAAGGACGCCACCGTGATTCCCGACGACGCCGTTCAGCATGGACCCGATGGTCTTTACGCCTATCTGGTCAACAAGGAGAACAAGGCCGAACTCCGCAAGATCAAGGTGATGCGCTCGATCGACGGCCGCTCCGTGGTCGATGACGGGCTTTCGCCCGGCGAGCAGGTAATCGCGGCGGGCCAGTTCAAGGTTCAGCCGGGCACGCTGGTGACGACGGCAGTCGCCAGTTCGGATCAGGCGAAGGTTCCCGGCGAATGAGCGAGGGAATCTCCGCGCCCTTCATTCGCTATCCCATCGGCACCTCGCTGATGATGGCTGGCATCTTGTTCGTCGGCCTGGTGGCCTATCCGCTGCTGCCGGTTGCGCCGCTGCCGCAGGTCGATTTTCCGACCATTCAGGTTTCCGCGTCGCTACCCGGCGGCAGCCCGGAAACCATGGCGTCATCTGTGGCGCAGCCGCTGGAGCGTCAGCTCGCGCAGATTCCCGGCGTCGCACAGATGACCTCGACCAGCTATCTCGGCACGGCGGCGATCACGATCCAGTTCGATCTCAACCGCCCGATCGACGCCGCCGCCAACGACGTGCAGGCCGCAATCAACGCCGCCAGCGGCCAGTTGCCGAAGAGCCTCCCCTCGCCGCCGACCTATCGCAAGGTCAACCCGGCCGACTCGCCGATCCTGCTCTTGTCCGCGACCTCGGACACGCTGCCGCTGACGACCGTGAGCGATGCCGTCGACGCCCAGCTTGCGCAGCAGATCAGCCAGATCTCGGGTGTCGCCCAGGTCATCATCGGCGGCCAGCAGAAGCCGGCGATCCGCATCCAGATCGACCCGGCCAAGCTCGTCGCCAAGGGCCTCTCGCTGGAGGACGTGCGCAGCCAGATCGCGATCACGACCGTCGATAGCCCCAAAGGCAATATCGACGGCGAGCATCGCGCCTACACCATCTATGCCAACGACCAGTTGCCAGACTCGAAGGACTGGAACGACGTCATCATTGCCTACCGCAACGGCGGGCCGTTGCGGATCCGCGATATCGGCCAGGCCGTCACCGGGCCGGAAGACGCCAAACAGGCGGCCTGGGCCAACGGCAAGCGCGGCGTGTTCCTGGTGATTTTCAAGCAGCCCGGCGCCAACGTCATCGAGACCGTCGACAAGATCAAGGCGACGCTGCCGCGGCTGGTGGCAGCCATTCCGCCGGCGATCAAGATCGAGGTGATCAGCGACCGCACCCAGACCATCCGCGCCGCGGTGGAGGACGTGCAGTTCACGCTACTCCTGACCATTGCGCTGGTCGTGATGGTGATCTTCATCTTCCTGCGCAGCTTCTGGGCCACGGTGATCCCGACGGTCACGGTGCCGCTGGCGCTGCTCGGCGCCTGCGCGTTGATGTGGGTGTTCGGCTATACGCTCGACAACCTCTCGCTGATGGCGCTCACCATCGCAGTCGGCTTCGTGGTCGACGACGCCATCGTGATGCTGGAAAACATCACGCGCTATATCGAGGAAGGCGAAAAGCCGCTCGCCGCCGCCTTCAAGGGCGCCCGCGAGATCGGCTTCACCATCGTCTCGATCAGCATCTCGCTGGTCGCGGTGCTGATCCCGTTGTTGCTGATGGGCGGCATCATCGGGCGGCTGTTTCGCGAATTCGCGGTGACGCTTGCCATGACCATCTTCGTGTCGATGATCGTGTCGCTGACGCTGACGCCGATGATGGCCTCGCGCTTCCTGCGCGCGCACGGGGAAACCAGGCATGGCCGGTTTTATCAATGGAGCGAGCGCGGCTTCGATGCGATGCTGCGCGTCTATGAGCGCGGCCTCGACCTAGCGCTGCGTTGGAAGCTCACGACGCTGATGGTTTTCTTCGCCACGCTTGGATTGTCGGTCTACCTGTTCGTCATCATCCCAAAAGGCTTCTTCCCGCAGCAGGATAACGGCCTGATCACGGCCACCTCGGAAGCCAGCCAAGACATCTCCTTTGCCGAGATGAAACGGCGTCAGGAAGAACTCGGAAAGATCGTGCAGGCCGACCCGGACGTGGCCTCGGTCGCGATGTTGATCGGCGGCAGCGGGCGCGCCGGGAACAATGGCAGTCTCTTCATCACGCTGAAGCCGCGCGAGGAGCGAAAGGCGAACGCGCAGCAGATCATAGCACGGCTCCGTCCCCAGTTGGAGAAAGTTGACGGCGCCCGCCTCTTTATGCAGGCGGCGCAGGATGTGCGGCTCGGCGGCCGGCCGACGCGAACCCAGTTCGAGTTCACGCTGCAGGACGCCGACCTCGCCGAGCTGAACGAATGGGCGCCGAAGATTCTGGCGAAGATGCAGACGCTGCCCGAGCTGCGCGACGTCGCCACCGACCAGCAGACCAACGGCACCACGCTGGAGCTGAAGATCAACCGCGATACCGCCGCGCGCTATGGCATCCAGCCGCAACTGATCGACGACACGCTGTATGATGCGTTCGGCCAGCGTCAGGTGACGCAGTATTTCACCCAGCTCAACACCTACAAGGTGGTGCTGGAGGTGCTGCCGGAATTGCAGGGCAGCCTCGACACGCTGAACAAGATCTACGTGAAATCGCCCACGACTGGCGATCAGGTGCCGCTGTCGACCTTTGCCACCTGGACCAGCGTGCCGGTGCGGCCGCTATCGATCAGCCATCAGGGCCAGTTTCCGGCGATCACGATCAGCTTCAACCTCGCACAGGGCGTGGCGCTGGGCCAAGCCACCGACGCGGTGCAGAAGGCGATGATCGAACTCGGCGCGCCGGCAACGCTCAATTCGAGCTTCCAGGGCACCGCGCAGGCGTTTCAGCAGTCGCTTGGCACCGTGCCGCTGCTGATCCTTGCCGCGCTGGTGGTGGTCTATCTGATCCTCGGCATCCTCTACGAAAGCTACATCCACCCGATCACGATCCTGTCGACGCTGCCGTCCGCCGGCGTCGGCGCGCTCGCGATCCTGATGCTATTCGGGTTCGACTTCAGCTTGATCGCGCTGATCGGCATCGTGCTGCTGATCGGCATTGTCAAGAAGAACGGCATCATGATGGTCGACTTCGCCATCACGGCCGAGCGCGACGAGAACCTGAAGCCCGAAGCAGCGATCCGCAAGGCGGCGCTGTTGCGCTTCCGTCCGATCATGATGACGACGATGGCAGCGCTGCTCGGCGGCGTGCCGCTGATGCTCGGCACCGGAACGGGCTCGGAAATCCGGCAGCCGCTGGGCTATGCGATGGTCGGCGGGCTGCTGGTCAGCCAGGCGCTGACGCTGTTCACCACGCCGGTGGTCTATCTCTATCTCGACCGGCTTTCCAACGCGTTTGCGCAGTGGGGACGTTCGTCCAATCCTAACCATGATGTGCATTCGCACACCCATGGATCGGTCAAGCAGGCGGCCGAATGACTTGACTTTAGGTTGCAACCAGCACATCCGAATGATGTTCATTTCGGAGCTGGATCGTGACAATTGCTGCAAAGCTTACGATTGCAATCGCGATATTGTTCTCTTTTTGCGGGCAAAGCCACGCCCAGGCACCCAAAGCCAAGAACCCCTCACCTGTGGCGCAGGCAACGCCGGCTCCGGCTGCGGCCGAGGGAGCGAATATGCCCGCCCCTCCTGGCTGGATTGCGCGGTGCAGCAGCGCCAGCCGCGGTGCGCCGCTGGAATGCGCGATCGAGCAGAGCGCCGTTCTGACCAAGACCGGCCAGTTGATCGTGCTGATCAACATCCGCGTATCAGCCGAAACCCGCGCGCCGGTCGGCCTCGTCCAGCTACCGCTCGGGCTCAATCTGCCGGCCGGCGCCAAGCTCCAGGTCGATGACGGCAAGGCGTCCGACCTGCAGATCCAGACCTGCGAGGCCCGCGGCTGCTACGCCAACCTCCAGATCGCGCCCGAGATGCTCACCGCGTTGAAATCCGGCAAACAGTTGAAGGTCTCGTTCCAGAATCTCGCCAAGGAAACGATTGCGATCCCGATGCCGCTGGCGGACTTTGCGTCAGCGTATGAGAAGATCAAGTAGCGCGCTCTCCACGTCATTGCGAGAAGCTCGCGACAAAATTGCAAAGCAATTTTGCGCTGAAGCGACGAAGCAATCCAAGCGTCCGCGCTCGCTGATGCATGGATTGCTTCGCTGCGCTCGCAATGACGGTGCGGCGGTTACTGCCGCGCCATCTCCGCCGTCCCAACTCCCTCGCCGTCCAGCTTTTGGTCCTCATGCATGTCGACCGTCACCTTCAGCAATTGGCCGGTGAATTCGAATGGCGCCTCGTAATGCGAGACCGGGCTGGAGCGGTCGCGGCCGATGTCGAGGCCGGACCACGAGATGAATTTGTTGAAGGCGAGCTGGGTCTGGATCGAGCCCGCCGGCTCGCCGTCGATCAGGAGCGTATAGGCCGTCAGGCCGGTGCGGGAGCCCTTGGCGGGCGGCTCCTTGCGCACCAGACGTTCGACATGCACGCCGAGCCGGTGCGCGCCCGATGGTACCTTGCGGTCGGAGGTCACGATCTCATGGCCGCCACCGATGTTGAGATCGTGCACCAAAAAGTCGTCCTTGATGTAGAGGCTGTAGCCTGAGGTCGCGTCGCCATGGGCGATCAGCACGCCCTCGGGCGCCACGGTCGCCGATCTCGACCTGGGCCTCGATGGTGTAGCTGCGGCTCCGCACATCGGGCGCGACATCGGTCGGCACATGTCCCATGCCGGCATGAAAGATGAACTTGTTGCGCGCGGATGCACCGATCGGCCGAACTCGAACTTCCCGGCGTCACCCCGTCGCGGCAGAAGCGCAGCCGCGAGACCACGGCCGCCCTGCTCCAGGCCGGCGCGGAGATGCTGCGCACCCACAGCCTGGCGGAATTGTCGATCGAGGCACTGTGCCGGCAGGTCGGCGCCACCGTCGGCGCGTTCTACAGCCGGTTCGAGAGCAAGGACGCCTATTTCAATGCGCTGATGGCGCTGGCCGCGCGCGACGGTGAAAGCAGGCTTGCTCGCATGACCGAGGACAAGCGGCTGGCCGATGCCGACCTTGCCGATCTCAGCCGCCTGCTCGTTCGCGGCAGCATCGGCTGGATCCGCAAGCATGAAGGCGTGCTGCGCGCCGCGCTCCAGCACGACGACACACGGCCGGACCGCTGGTCTACGTTCAAGGAGCTGGCGCGCGCCAACGTCGCCAATGCCACGCCGATCCTGCTTGGCGCTATGGGCCGCGACCGCAAGGCGGCAAAGACACGCGCCATTGCGTTCGGCTTTCAGGTCGTGCTGGGCACGCTGGTCAACGCCATCCTCAACGATCCCGGCCCGCTATCGGTTCACGACGAGGAACTGGAGGAGCGGCTGGCGGATTGCCTGCTGCTGTTGCTGCAGGCGGAGATGACGCCCGCGGCGTCCGCCCGAGCCGCCGCGCATCGCAGGCTTAAGAAGTGACGGCCGCTTGAGCTTCCAATGCTTCAAATCCGAAGGGCGGAAGACCAAAATGCGCCCTCTTCCACGCTTGCCAAAGACAGGACCAAGCGGGTAGAACGACGCCAACCTTTGGCGCGGTGATTTGTCCGGATCCCGCCGCCGGCGATCTATCCAGATAATCAGATAAACCATTGATTATATTGGATAATCCATTGGGGAATGGTGTAACGGTAGCACAACGGCTTTCGGCCTAGGCCGTTGAAATCCCTCACCTAGTTTTGCAACCCCACTACATTTTGATCCGGCTATTTCCGGCCACTTCTGAGACGTTTGCAAAACTCTTCTCGTTGTCCTCGGCGTTGAGCATGCTAGCCAGGCGTTGCCATCCAGCCTGCTAGAATTACCGAATGGAAACTTCTCGAAGCGGTGGAAGCTGGTCGAGCGCGGACTCCTTCGAGGTTCAGGACTTGGCGAGCCGAACGCGAGCCTTTGTTTATTTCTCCGACGATCCGTGGCGCTGCGTCTTCTGTCCGGGCTCCGAGCCCCGGACGAACGCAAATCCGCGACCGCACGCCCGTGATCTTCACGGAGTCGGACACGCACGGGCCCACGCCGAATGTCGTGATGGCCGGCTTTATCGGCACGCCATCCCAGTGGGAGCGCTTCGATAAGCGGCTCGCAAAACTTCAGAGGCGGCACGGCTTCAGCACCTTCCGCTCGACCGAGCTCAAGAGCCGCAGAGGAGATTTTGCCGGTGGACGGACGGCCTAACTCGCTCGATGGCATCTTCACAGTCCGCCAAAAAAACTGGCCAACTTAGCCGAGCAATTTCAACTCCAAACGTGGGTTTGTGGTGCGCTCGGAGGGCGCAGAAGATGTTAGCAACTTCAATAACTTGCCGAGATGGGCAAAAGGCGAAGTGCATTTCGCGCCTCTAGGTGCTTTTCAAGCCCAACACCAGAGCTGAGCTAAGTCGGGCGCGACCGTATTTCTTAGGCTCTTGAGAGCGGGCATTTTTCTGGCGCATGCCGTCGAGACCTACCGCACTCATTAGAAACGCGACTACTGCCTGGTTCGTAGCGGTGAACCGTTTCAGACCGGCTTGAATCGCCGCAATATCTTCATCGGCTTTCTCGAACACCGGGCTGCGATCGTAAACCCTTCCCTTAATACTGATGGCAAGCCGCTGGCGATGCATCAACATTGCCTCAAGGGCCCAGCGATTTTGAGCCGAACATACGTATCGACGATTGCTCGATGGCGCTTGGCATTGACGAGCGATGGCCCCCAACTCGCGATGGTCCTGTAGCGTGATTCGCGCTCCCGAAAGGTTGGGAAAATTCTTTCCACCGGGCGCGGGACCGAAGCCCCGCGCTCTGCGACGTAATTCCTATTTCGTTGGGGCTCGCCGAGGTCCAGACTTGGGTTCAGATTCGGGCAGCGGCAGATCCGACCATGAGCGGCTCAAAATACTCCCCTGCAGCAATTCGCGAGGTCTGGCAGAAGGGAGGGAAACAGCGCTGGGATGGCCGAACGCACGGCCGAGGCTACTGCCTGCCGATTGTCGACATACTAGCATTGATACCGGGCAGACCAGGGTCGCCGAACCCAAGCTTCGAATTTTGGCGAGACCAGAACAAGATCCGCGGACGCTTCATTGGCGACGTTGTTGGCAATGGCATCGTGGTTGCCAAGCTCAACGAAGAAGGGCTTCCGGTACCCGAATAATCGGCCCGCCGACTGGCGCGCTGACGTTCGATGCGGTCGTCCTTCAGGCTGGCACCTTAGCCGAGGCGCAGATTCTCGGCCGCCGTCTTGCCGGACCGTCGTTGCCAGCTCCAGCGCATCCCGATTCAATGTACTCAGGAAGTTGAAAATGGCGCAACCTCGCCTGATAGTTGTCAGCGCCCTGTCATGTAGCGTGTTCATGTAGATGAATATGAAAAATCCCATCTACGATCCCAATCACTGGCGTGAACGTGTGGAAAAACCACGGGCGAAAGCGGGAGTCCTTCGCGCCTGCTCAAGATCGCCGAAGAGTATGACCGCCTAGCTCCGCATGCCGAACAGCTGGGAAGGCGCGAGTAGGCCGGCTCAGTTGGCGGCCTCTGTCGTTTCCGGCACCTCATTGTTATCTCGAAGCAGCACCTATGCCGGACCGGAGCGCCAAAATCAGGTCTTGCACACGACAATCGATCAACGCCAGCGCATCTGTCGGGTGTGCGAGGTCGATGTCATCGATATGCCAGTAGCTCAGGCGCTTCGCCATCTCCGGGAACCGCTGCTCGATCAGCGGCCGATGCTCCTCTTCCACGGCGACGACAAGTTTGGCCTGATCGAAATCAGCCAGAGAACACGGAAGCGGGGTTGCGTGCCGATCCCTCTGGCTGAATCTTCTTTGCATGAAGTGATTCGAGCGCGAACTGAGAAATAGGCCAACGTTCTCAGGTGAGCCCCTCTCAGCTAATCCTCGCGAGAACGCGCACCACGGCAAGCCTGCAGCTTTGGCGTGGAAGTTGAATAGCTCTTCCGCTTAACGGCTCCGATAGTAGTTTTCCGTGCAAAGGAAGAGAATCCAATTTGCTGCCGTCATTGCTTTCTTCGGAAACCGCACGTACTGGAGCAACCTAGTTCGAGGAGAATAAAGTGGCTAAAGCGAAAAAGAAACCAACACCCAAGCCGTACACTGCGTCCGACATCAAGCTGCTCAAACAGCATTCGAAGGCACGAACCCCGGTATCGACGATTGCGAAGCTTATGAAGAGATCCGAAGGCTCGTTGCGACAGAAAGCGTTGAAGCTCGGAATCGGTCTTGGTCATCAGCGATGATCGCACCACCGCGCTCGCGCTAGATTGAAAGAAGCGTGATGGCAGACGGTGCGGTTGTCCCCATTTAGATGAGGAAGGACCATCCATGAAACTTACCACAATCATTGCAACCGCATTGGGTCGTTCGGACACGGCCGCCCTGGCGCAACCCGGAACTCATGAAACATCCGGAACTTCTGTTGGATCAGTCCGTGCGACTGAATTTCCGCCGAACGATAAAATAAGCGGCAACTGTCGATCGATGTAGCCTCAACCCGCCACCGAAGTCGCCTGTGAGTTCGTCACAGAATGAAGTGGTCTCCCCCACATCAACGTTCGATCGCCGCGCGTACAGCCCGGAAAATCTGGGATCGGTGAGACAAAAAGACTTTGCAAGACTATCGGCACAAACCGGCGATTGGAGATCGAGCAGAGCATGTCCGCTCTGCCCGGGTATTTCAGACATCAACTTGTTCTGCTATTGCCCAGGCGAATGTGCCCACCCGGAAGGTCATCAAAGAATAGTTCGTCAGGTTCGCGTTGGCTTCCGGGGATGGAATAGCTCTTCGATGGACTGTTTCGGGTCCTTGATCCGAGAGCGGTCCTTGCGATCGTTCTTCTGTGCTTCGAGCTTCTGCAGGAAACGGAAACGCGGCGATCGGGTCGCGTGCCCCGATCGGCCGTGCTTGGTCATGCCGAAACCCTTTTGGCCGCCATGCGTCACTTGATCACCAACGAAAGCGGTGCGGCTCATTTCTTGCATGCTGGCCTTCTTGCATGCTGGCGTTGCCACCGGGCCAAGCTTGATGCGGTTCGCCGAAAGCACAAGTCGGAACAGGATTTCTACGCTGCGGATCTCACCCGCACGTAAGAGCCCGGCGCGTTTTCGATAATCGTGAGCTTGCCACCGCCGGGTTCTCGCGCAGGAACGCGGTCGGAATCAAGTCGCGTTACCCAATCGTCCCAGACCGGCCACCAAGAGCCTTGATGAGGCGTAGCGCCAGCAAACCATTCGTCAGGGCGCGGCGGCAAATTGTCGTTCGTCCAGTGACCATATTTGCTGCCTGGTGCGCTGATCACGCCAGCGATATGGCCAGACGCCGACAAAACGAACTTGACAGGACCGGAATAGAAGCGGGTCGCTGCATAGGTCGATTTCCATGGCGCAATGTGGTCCTCGCGCGCAGATAGAATGAATGTCGGCGTCGAAATTTTCGACAAGTCGATCGGGGTATCGGCGAGGTTAATACCGCCGGGTTTTGCAAGGAGATTGTGCTGATACATCGTACGCAAATAGAACGAATGCATCGCTGCTGGCATGCGCGTCGAATCGGAATTCCAAAACAGAAGATCAAAGGGCATTTGGTCTTTGCCGAGCAGGTAATTATTGACGACAAAAGACCAAATCAGGTCATTCGCCCGCAACATATTGAACGCCGTCGCCATATCTTGCGCTTCCAGATACCCGCGCTCGCGCATCCGTCTTTCGAGAGAAGTTAATTGCGCTTCGTCGATGAAGACGGCCATCTCACCCACATCGGTAAAATCGACGAGTGTCACGAAATACGTGGCACTTGCAAGCCGGCCGTCGCCCTTCGCGGCCAAGTAGGCGGCCGTCGAGGCGAGGAGAGTTCCGCCGAGGCAATAGCCGATCGTGTTGACGCTCCGCTCTCCGGTTGCGGACTCGATCACGTCCAGTGCCGCCAAGGGTCCCTCGATCATGTAATCTTCAAAGGTCTTTTCAGCGAGCTTCTCGTCGGGATTTACCCAGGAGATGACGAAGACCGTATGGCCTTGATCGACAGCCCATTTGATGAAGGAATTCTGCGGCCGTAGATCGAGAACATAAAACTTGTTGATCCACGGCGGCACGATGAGCAGTGGACGCCTTCGGACTTCCTGCGTCGATGGCCCGTATTGGATCAATTGCATGAGCTCGTTCTGGTAGACGATTTTCCCTAGAGCCGTGGCGATATTTTCGCCGAGGCGGAAAGCCTTCATGTCAGTCATCGTAATCGAAAGCCGGCCGTTGCCGCGTTCCAGATCGACGAGAAGATTCTCCAAGCCACGTAGCAAGTTCTGTCCGCCAGAATTCAGCGTTTCGGCGAGGACCTCCGGATTTGTTGCGACGAAATTGGAGGGCGACAAAGCGTCGACGAATTGGCGAGTGTAGAAATCCACCTTGCGAGCGGTGGCGTCGTCCATGCCCTGGACTTCGCGGATTGCCGTAAGAATCGATTTGGCAGCAACGAGATAGCTGTCTTTCACAAAACCGAAGATGGCATTCTCGCTCCATTCCGGATGCTTGAAGCGCTTATCTTGCGGAGCATTGGCTTCCTGCGCGCGGGGCATGAGCATGCGTTCGGCGGTCTTTTGCCAAACATTCAAACTGCCGTAAAATAGATCGATCTGAGCGCTCGCGACCGCCGCGGGGTTGGTCATCATCTTCGTCATGAGTTTGAAAAAATCGAACCCGAGGCTCGACGTGTCGCCAATGCCAAGCTTGACCGCGTCCGGCTGATTCGACACGAAACGTTGCATCAGTATCTGGCTTTGGTTGGCGATTCTCTGCAATTGCGCCGCAAGGACGAGCGGGTCCCATCCGGGCTGCACTAGTTTGTCGGCCATATCTTTCCCCTAGTGGTTATTAGACCTGTACCAGGAGCTTTGGCTGGTTCTGAAAGACTACCACCTTGCGATCAGGCGGTATCAAGAAATGAACGGCTCGGTCTCCCAACCAAGGTCGCCATTTTGCGACGCAATCAGAATTGTGCGTTGCGAGACTCCCTCCCGGCAGGATCGTCGTAACTTCGCCTAGAGCTCGAGTGGAGCGTCTGTCTCCGCAACGCTCCAAGGAGGGGCCAGGCGCGCATTCGTCGCACCGGGCTTCTTCATGAGCGCTGTTGTTCTTATCGACCCTAAAGGAGCGCCAGCAGGGGCGATCAGGGACCCTTGCAACCAATAATGCTTGTTGCCGTAAGCATCGACACGCCATTGGCGGCGGTCCAACAAGGGCAGTGGTGTTGCGTTTGGCCCTGCGCTGACGAAGCGGAGGCGCGCGAGAGCTATTGTTTGCTCCGAGGCTTGCTTGATTTCCGTAATGGCACCTTTGAGACATGCCGACGGACTCTGAAGATGTCTGCTTGCGGGGACGGACAGGAAGTGGCTGGTCGCAGGTCAGAGCGATGCGAATGACCCTTAAGAGACATGCTCGACCCTGTGCGCTCGATGGTGGAGACTGCTATCGAAGGATGACACCCGCGGCTCATCTCCTGATACTTTGTGTCTCCATTCCTTGCTGCGAGACTTCCCCTAGCAGACAAAAAGCTAAAGCACCTCAGCGCGAACCTGGGCCACGCCGCGGTCCGTAGTCCCAAATTGCGCGCAGCGCCGAGTGAAAGGTCGAGGACGCGGCCGCGAACCCAGGGTCCCCGGTCGGTCATACGAACTACTACAGACTTGCTGCTCGCAAGATCAGTTACACGAACTCTTGTGCCGAACGGCAGGTTGCGGTGGGCAGCGGTCAGTGAATCCCGATTGAACGAGGAACCACTCGCTGTTTTTCCTGTCGTATATGAATAGTAAGAGGCTTTTCTGGAAAAATCCCCGTAATTGTCGCCGAGCATCTCGACGCCCTTGAAGGCGGCCACGTCGATCAGGACGCCGCGCGTGAATAGCGCGCCTACATTATGGACGCCGAACTTCTTGAAGCCGGTGCGATCGGCGTTTTCGTCCACCTTCTGGCAATTGTACCAGCTGTTGAGATGGGTCTGGTGCGCAAATCCGTCGAACTGCGTGCCGACCTGGCCGAGCTCGGTGATGATGATTTCTTCGTTCGATCCGCGCATGTTGGAGAACTGGTTCATGAACGTGCGCTTGGTGTGCATGTCGAAGCGCCGCGTCCCGAAGAACGCCATGCTGGGACCGAGCACATGCGCGAGCTCGATCACCTCGCCAGTCTTGATCAGTTTTGCCGCGTTCATCACGGCCGCGGGTTTTTGATGATTGACCGAACCGCGCTCATCGGCCGCGCCCCATTTCGACGGGCAGCGCTGGCTTTCCGCCGAGACCGTCCAGCTCGGTGCCTGCGCGTTGGCAACCGTGGAAAACGCAAGGGTGACCGCCGCACCCCATAAGAATGCCTTTCATCTGTGTGGGCGCTCTGCAAATGGCGCCCTTGGGAACAGATAATGCATCAAGCCCTGGTGATGGGATTCAGCGACACCTTTGCGGTGATCGGCATCGTGCTGGTGCTGGCCGCACTCGCGGTTGCGCTGACTCGCAAGGTAAGGGGCACTGCTGGTGG
This sequence comes from Bradyrhizobium sp. WYCCWR15520, assembly GCF_056174665.1. Taxonomy (NCBI): domain Bacteria; kingdom Pseudomonadati; phylum Pseudomonadota; class Alphaproteobacteria; order Hyphomicrobiales; family Nitrobacteraceae; genus Bradyrhizobium; species Bradyrhizobium sp. WYCCWR15520. The sequence continues at coordinate 47,479 of NZ_JBWBWM010000027.1, read as the reverse complement.
CGCGCATTGAACTATGAAGCTGGCACTTAGCTGATCCCACTGTTCCAGCGAATGTCCGCTTCGCGCGCCAAGAGCTGCCCTCCTGGCCAAGTCGCATTTTGACTCGGAGCGGAAATTCGGGCTAGTGACCAAGTTTGACATTCTCATTCGAGCGAAGCGCAATGGGCTAGAGCGCCCATCCGAACGTGCGTTGCAGAGTCTCACTGGCGTTCGAATCGAACCAGCGCCCGTGGCTGAGAATGATGCGTTCTGGCCATGACAGCATTTTTTGGACCGCCGCTCGCGTCTTTCGTTTCTGCAAAAGAAGCAGCAACCGCATGCCGAAGAATATTTGGCCGCGCGGATAGTACATTCCGGTCAGCTTGGCGGCGAACCGCCATGGCTGCCTGATCATGTCAAGCTCAAGGTTTATGATGGTGTCAGCCAATATGAGGGTTTTCGACTCCTTGTGGAAGAAAACAATCTCCCCGAAAATTCCTCCGGGAACGGCGGTCTGATCAATTTCGGCGCGCCATTCCTCCGGCGGTTCGATGCCGATGTCTCTATCGAAATGCACATCGATGCCCCGCGAGCGGGCACGCTTGCGTGCGCGCGGAGAGGCCCAGGCAACCGCCCCCGGAAACGCACGCGACCACTCGCCAATGCGCGCGTAATGGAACTGGTTCGGAGATACGAGGTGGCGGACTGTGCCCATCGCCTGCAGGCGGTCAGCGAGCGCAGGCTCGAATGCGATGGGGGAGTGGATGAACAGGTCGCCGTTGCCGAGCCGCACCACGGTCATCCGAGTAGTAAACGGCAACGGAAGCCTTACTCCGGCCGTCGTCAAATACTCGAAAGGACCGTCCACTATACCGATGTTCCGGGCGACCGGCTTGTATTGATTTAGGGGTTCGCAGACCTCTGACGCGGCACCAGCCATGGTCTAATCGCCTATTCGATACAGCGGACTTGGGCAGGGCAACGCCGAGCGGCCCTCCACATCCGGGTTTGATCCAAGGCAGACCTGACGCTCCCGGTGCGGAGCGCTATAATAGGAAAGAATGGATCGTGTCCATGCGAAGAACCGCCGCCGTCATCGGCACCGCCATCTTCTTCGTGTTCGTGCCCTGCGTGGTGGCCGGGGTGGTGCCGTGGTGGATTTCGCACTGGGAGTTTAGGTTGTCGTTTCTCGGCGTCGAGCTCACGCGCTTCGTCGGCTCCGCGCTAATTCTTGCCGGCGTATCCGGGCTCGTGGATTCATTCGGGCGTTTCGCGCTGCAGGGGCTCGGCACGCCAGCGCCGATCGCCCCGACCCAACACCTCGTCGTTACCGGCCTCTATCGCTATGTGCGCAATCCAATCTACGTGGCGGTCGCCGCCGTCATTTTCGGCCAGGCGGTCCTGTTTGGCGATTGGCGGCTGTTCGCCTACGGCGCGGTCTTCTGCCTCGTCTGCCACCTGTTTGTCGTGGGCTATGAGGAGCCGACGCTAAGAAAATCATTCGGGGCGAAATACGAAGCTTTCCGCATCAATGTGCCGCGTTGGATCCCGCGCCTGACCGCGTGGCGAGGCCGTCGGTAGCGGCTGCAGCGTATAACCTTGGCGCTGATTATTTATGGGCTTCTCCTGAAGGCTCTTCAGCAAAGTTTGTCCGAAAGTGGCCCGCACCGACGAAATCCCGCACTCGTCCAAATGCCGGCTGTTAAGGGTCGACCGGAAATGGCTGACGTATGGCCAAAACGACGCGACTGATATATTTGGGCACAAGGAGGTGCGATATGGCGACAACGGCTACCCAAGTCGTTCTTGATACGCCGGCGGCGGAGTTCCGGCTTCCGGCCACCGACGGCAAGACTTACGCACTGGACGACGTTGCGGGCGAAAAAGGCACGGTCGTCGTCTTCATCTGCAACCATTGTCCCTATGTTAAAGCGGTGATCGACCGCATGGTTTCGGACGCCCGCGTGCTGATGTCGGAGAGCATAGGCTTTGCGGCGATTTGCTCGAACGATGCGGCGAGCTATCCCGAAGACTCATTTGAGAATATGAAGCGTTTCGCGAAGGCTCATGATTTCCCGTTTCCATATCTCCACGACGAGACTCAGACAGTCGCTCGGGCGTATGGGGCGGTCTGTACGCCGGACTTCTTCGGTTACAATGCCGACCGCAAGCTCAAGTATCGCGGCCGCCTCGACGAAAGCCGCACAACTCCGCCTCGCGCGGGGGCGCCCCGAGAGCTTGTCGAGGCCATGCGCGCGATTGCGACCACCGGTCTGGCGCCGGCTGACCAAAAGGCGTCTATTGGCTGCTCGATCAAATGGAAGGACGAATAAAGCCGAGCCCTGTCAACATGTTTCGTATCTAAGACCGCCGCGTGCGGCAGCATTTGCTGCACATGTGCGATTTGACTAGCGACATCACGAGGGCCCAGCGGCGGCTACCGGAGTCGCATTCGCCCCTTCTGCTTCAGGTCTGCTTCCGGGGCAACACGGACATCAACCGGTGAGATAACCGGCTAAGTCGGTCGAAATGACCCAACTGAGACATTGGCGCGGGGCTTCTGTCCCGCGTTTTGCGTTTAGGACCACGGCGGCTCTTCGCTCGCCCCGGCTGCCTCGTGGTGGATCGTGACACCCGCCGAACGCAAGCCGGTCAGCAATACAGTTCTTACAGAGGCAGGATCGAATCCAATATCCTTGGCGTTTGGTGGATGTGCCTCGCTGCCCTTCAATCGGAGCGCCAAGTGCAATTGCTCGCAAGGTGCTGAACGACGAGATTGACCTGATCGTCAGTCATGATCTGCTTTTCCTGCTACCATTTTGCTACCCAACTAGGTAGCACACATGAAAATGGGGCGGTACGCGATTTACCGCCCCAAGGATCAACCCCACGCGATTGCCCATGTACTTCAGCCCACGCTATGGGGCGAAAACCAGAAGCGGGAGCCGGTGTCAATCACTGGCGATGCCCAACGGATGGTGCCGCATGCACGGGGACCCTCGCCCGGCGCGCCGAAGGGGAATAAGGTCTTCGGCTCGACACGGTCGACGATGCGGCGCTGCATGTCCGGTGTTGCGCCAAACTGAGAAGATCTCAATATGAGCAAATGTTTTCCGCTCTTCCGCCGATAGCGGACATTCCTGGTCGGGACCGCTAAAAGTTAGAGAGGCTGTTACTCTTGCTTGTCGGAGAAAGATTCAACCCTGAGCAAACTGCAGCGCAAGTTATTGCGCTCGCCCCTTGGTTTTCAGAACTGTACTAAAATGACCAAGTACGAAGCTTTGGAGAAAAATGTCGTCTCCAGCCGCAAATTGCCGTCTCTTCGGCAATCTCTAGTACGGTCCGTCACTCAGAAGGTCTCAGTTTGTTGGGGATTTTGGGGCTGGTCGACCGAGCTCGACAGCAGACTGCCCTGGTCGATGGCGGAGGGAGAGGAACTGGGGTCTAACCTTCTCCATGTACCCCATCGTACCCCAACGGGCCCAGGTGGACTTGATTCATGTTCCAAGGGGCCACCGCGCGCAAACGGCTGTGTGTGGATCCTTTGCCGCTAGTGGATTGATGCCCACGTAAGAGTCCTTGTTGGGATTCCCATGGCCTTGGCGTCGTGCGAGTCTGCGGGCTGCGTACTGGCGTCACCGTCTATCTGAGCCCGACTGATCGCAAGCGCCTGCAAGCGATCGTCGATGACCGCAACAGCTCCCAGAAGCACGTCTGGCGCGCCCGGATTGTGCTGGCGACGGCCGACGGGCTGGGCACGCGACGATCACCGGAAATAACCGTTTCCGGGATGATCCACGGCCCACGCGCGCTATCCAAATAAGCCCGCGCCGCCGCGCTGATCAGGGGGTCAACGTCGTGGCCGCGGATTGACATTTCTCTCTACGGGGAGATTGCATGGCGCGCGCAGCTTGGCTTTACGGACCTCGTCATGAAGCTTATTGCGCATCGTGGATGGTCCGCGGGTCGGGGTGAAAACTCGCTCGCCGCGTTCGCACGTGCCGCTAGTGACGGCAGAATATCTGGTGTCGAATTCGACGTCTGCCTTGCAGCGGATTCCGACACATTGGTGGTGTCACACGACCCGCCGCGTCATGTCGAGAATGCGCTTACCCTCGATGCGGCACTGTCGCTTCTTTCGCCGACTGACCTTGAACTGTTTGTGGAGGTGAAGGAGACGGGACTTGTCTCTAGAGTCATCGAGAGACTGGTTGCCAGCAACGTGGCCCATCGCTCGGTCGTATTTGCCTTTGCCGCCGTCGCAAGATCCTTTCCGTGGGAGGGTGCGCGACCGGTGCGCCTGGGCATTATCGTCATGTACCCGTGGAACCTGAATCGTGCGGTGCGCAGGTATGCGCCGGATGTCCTCCTGCTCGGCTGGGACGCGCGCGCTTGGACGCGACTCGCTTTTCGCGCCTGGTGGTCCATTTTCTCACTTGAGCAGCTTGCGCGACGCCACCACGTGCCGGTTGTGGTAGGAATCGTGCAACGCATGGACGACCTTCATTGGCTCTCGCGGCAGCGCCTCTACGGGGCGGTTGCCGACGTCGGTCGCACTATCGGCCGCAGCGCCAGACCTGACTAGGCCGGCGCAAATCCGCTCATCGCCCGTGAACTATTCGAAAGCAGCGACAGATCGGCCTGATCTGACGTGGGGAAGCATCGATTTTGCAGGAAAGCCGGGTGCGGAGCCCGGTTCTCTTGCGTTTTGGATCGGGGTGGCTGTTGTTCTGAGGACTGGATTGACTGAACGAGCCACGGTGCGAGCAAAGATCGCAAGTTGGCTGAGAAGCAGAGCAAGGCGACCTACAGGCCATCCAACAGGTCTCGGACCGGCTGGACGGAACTCGCCGAAAAGCTGGCAAGACGAATGAAACTCGACGTGGCAATCTACGGCCGGTCGCGACGGTCGAAGGTTGCATCCCTCTTCGATACTTGAAGTTGCCCGGGACGCAGGCGCCCGGGCAAGTTTTGGGGAGGAGCATTGAGATCAGGCGACGTATTCGTTTGACTTGAAGGTCAAATGTTTCACGCCCTCGGGTGCATCTGCAATCTTGCGGATGCCGGCCCAAGTTTGTTTGTAATTGGGAATGACGAACTCGTTCACTCCCGCCGAGACCACGTTACCCTGCACACCGGTCGGATATGCGAACAGCATGAAAGTCTGCTTCCGCTTCGCCGTTGGCGTCGGATAGGCGACGGCCTGGGTCGATCCATTGTCGTTATAGACCTCAATCAAATCGCCGGCCTTGACGCCTAGGTCTGTCATATCCTGTGGATTCATTTCGATGAACGGATAGGGCCAGCGGTCCATCACCAGCTTGTTTTCGACATCAAGATAGGCGCTCTGCCAAACGTGATTGGTTCGGCCATTGTTGATGAGGAATGGCCATTTGTGCTTCTCGGCTTCCTTGCCTTCCGCCTGGAGACCGCGCCACTTGGTCTCCATAAACGTCGCCTTACCATCCTTGGAGTTGAACTTGCCGTCGGCATAAAGGCGCTTCGTGCCGATGATACGCGCCGCGTCCATGGGCGCGGCTGCCGGTGCGCCTGTTTGCGTCGGCACATCCTTTTGCACCGGCTCCTTACCCCGCGCGCCTTCGATGGCGGGTCCCTTCAGCACTTCGCCCGGCCGGCCTGTCGAGGTGGCTTCGCCCACCGTTCCGGTCGATTCCAGGCCGACGGCAGGCTCCTGGAAACCATTCGTGCCCATGGCCCGCAGACGCGCATAGGTGACGAATTCGCCGCCTTTTTCGTGCTTGGCATATCCGTCCATGAAGGCGTCTTCTTCGGTCTTCCAGTCGAACCCCTTAAATTGGTCGGCTTGCTGGTTCTTGCCCTGCTCGCGCAAGACGCGCTCCATGTGATTGGCAATGCGTGCGGCGATGAGGCAATCCGGCATCGCCTGCCCGGGCGGATCCATGTAGCGTTCGGTTAGCCGCATGCGCCGCTCGCCATTCATCGACGTAAGATTCGCCTCTCCGGCAGTCGCGGCTGGCAGCCAGACATGACATGCTTGACCGATCTTGGTCGGAACAATGTCGACATCGACGGCGAACAATCCGCCTTTTTTGATCGCGCCTGCGATGGCATTCACCAATGCCGGGCGGTCCCCATAGGGCACAGCCGACATTGCATCCTTCACGATGTCGGTGCGCTTCTTATACGCCTGTTTGAAATTCAGAGCGTTCAGCGTGGTCTTATAGTGATCGCAGCCCCAGATGTGATGAACGCCGCCCTTGCCTTCGATAAGCAGCTTGTCGACATAGGCGGCAGGACGTCCGGCATGTGCGTCCGATGGTCGCGAATAGCCTTCCTGATGTCCTCCCATACGCACGCATCCGCCGCCCGGCCGCCCGATGTTGCCAGTGGCGAGCGCCACGTTCACCAGTGCGCCATTGGTGCGATAGTTGTCATTGCCCCAGATTAGGCCCTTCTCGTAAGCGAACATGGTTCGCCGCCGGATACCCCCTTGTTTGGGCTGCGCAATCCATTCAGCCGATTGCCGGATCTGGTCAGCCGTCAGTCCGGTGATGCCCGCGGCCTCTTCGAGACTCGTTTTATTGGTGGCGGCCGCCTTGTCGAAATCCTTGGTCGAGGCGGCTATGAAGGCTTTGTCAGTCCAACCCTTGTCGTTGATATAAGTAAGCCAAGCGTTGAACAGCGCGAGGTCCGTCCCTGAATTGATGGCAAGATGCATCACGCGATCCTTGCCGGTTTCGACCTCGCAGGCATTCACGGTGACAGTGCGGCGCGGATCGACGATAACGACGCGCGCCTGCTCGACCGGTTCCGTACCGAATTCCGCTTTCTTCTTGTCTACCGAGGTGCCGCGCAAATTCGGTACCCAATGTTTGAGGAAGTAGTTGGTCTGGGTTTCAAGCGCGTTGGTACCGACGGCCACGATGGTGTCGGCAAGCTCAGCGTCCTCGTAACAGTTGTTGAGTTCGCCCACGCCCATGTCGCGAGTAGCGTGAACTTCCGAATTGTAGGCGGGACGATTGTGGATGCGGATGTTCTTGACCTTCATCGCTCCGAAATAGAGCTTGCCAGTGCCCCAGGTGTTCTCGTAGCCGCCACCCGCGCCGCCATGATCGAACGCGGACACGAACAGCCCATCCTCACCCATGTCGTTGATGACGGCGACGGTCACGCGGGCGACCAGATCAAGCGCGTCGTCCCAGCTCGTGGGTTGCATCTGGCCATAACGCCAGACCATCGGATCAGTGAGCCGTTGCAACTGCGTATTGCGCGCCTGCGAATAACTCATCTCCGCAATGCGGGCACCGCGAATTGAACCAAGCCCGGAATTCACGACGCAGTTCTTGTCGGGCTTGATGACGATATGGACGTCTTCACCATCCTGCTGGACGATGTTGTACATGGCCGGCGAATACCACGCAGCGGTCTCAGCTTCCTGCTGCTTGCTAAGATCGATGCCGAATTTATTCTGATCAGGTGCGGTCCCACCCTGTCTGTTCGCAGCCCAAGTATAAGCTTTGTAACCGCAACCAACGATGCAGTAGTGACAGGTGACGTTAAACTCCTTCGCGTCCTTCGGGATAATTGGGAGGCGGTCAATCTGACGTTTGTAGGCCATTTTTTCCTCCCCTCAGAGAACGTTGGAAAGCCGGCCGTACAGGAGCTCGTCGAGACCTTCGGCATAGATATCGCCATTGGCGTCGACGCGCAGCGTGTACTGCGGCAGGTTCTGCGTGGCCTGTCCCCAGATTTGCTGGCCTCCGGCTTCGCAATCGAAGCGTGAATAATGTCCCGGGCAGTTCAGTGTCTTGTCAGCGGCGTTGTATTTGAGCGGAAATCCTTTATGCGGGCAGATCGTAGTGAAACCCACGATGTCGCCATCCGGCCCAACACCCGATGGGACGCGCTTGCCGAGCTTGAGCAGAACGCCCGGCGCGTCGGCATCGGGATAGGCCACATGAAGCGGCTCGTTGACCTTTAGATCGCTTACATTCGCAAGCCTGTTGACGGGGTAATCAACGCGAGCGGCCGCAGGCAATGCTTTGGCCTGTGGCGGTATCATCGTCGATGCTGCGGCGCCAGCTGCAGCTAGGCCGGCACCGCCTAGAAATTTACGGCGACCGACATCGACCATTCGATTGCAATGGGTCATGGACGTCCTCCTCGGCGCGCCGGCACGCCTACCGGCGGGTTCCTCCGGAACGCCGGTACGCCTACCGGCTCGGCGTCTCTTGCTTTTGATTGTTACAAAGCCTCGATGAGGTTTTGCGGATATCTCGAGACGTCTCGACATATGAATAATGGAAACGTCCTAGTTTGTCACCTAGGCTAGCGAGGCAGACGCCATGGAAGGGAGTTGGTGCAATGCGAAAGACCATGCTGGCTGTCGCGAGCCATGCGACGCACGTCAGTTCGGGACAGGCGCTTTCGGAGGCGCACGCGATTTCCGGCCTTGCTGCCCTTGCTCAACCGACCCGCCTTGCGATCTTTCGGCTTCTGATCAAACATCAGCCCGTTGGTATTTCGGCTGGCGTGATCGCAGGGACGATCGGCGCACCGCACAATACGCTGTCGTCTCATCTCGCCATTCTGGTGCGAGCCGGACTATTGCGCAGCTCTCGCGAGGGGCGAACAATTATCTATCGCGCGGACGTCGAGGGTATGCGGTCGCTGATTTCTTTTCTCGTGGACGATTGTTGTGATGGACATCCTGAACTTTGCAACTTGTTGGGCCTAGCAACGGGCGCTAGCTCTGGTTGCGGCTCAGTTCCGAAGAAAGCCAATACCAAGAGTCAACCGAAACCCAAGGCCCGTACTAAAAGAGCCCTCTAACGGCTGTCCGCCCACGGCACCTCAGCGTATCGCGTTCGGGTCGTTTGCTATTAGGCCAAGTTGGTATCGCGGCCATCGCGTCATAGCCCTGGGCTTGTGTCAGCGCGGGAATCACCGGAACTGGCGCGCTCATTGTTAAATCTTCAGACAGCGAGTTGACAGCGCAAGAATTATCCACATATCTCGATATATGAAAAACACCGACGCCATAGCCGCGTTGGCGGCTCTCGCCCAGGCGACCCGCCTCGATACCTTTCGCCTGCTGGTGAAAAGTGAACCGGAGGGGGTTGCTGCCGGCGAGTTGGCGCGGCTCGTCGGCGTCCCTCAGAATACGATGTCGGCCCATTTGTCGATATTGTCCCACGCCGGTCTCATCGCAGGTGAGCGGCGTAGCCGCACCATTATTTACCGGGCCAGCATCAAGACCTTTCAGGAACTCATGTTGTTCATGATGCAGGACTGCTGCGGCGGTCGTCCCGAGGTTTGCGAACCACTCATCGAGAGTTTCCTGCCTTGTGCCCCACCCAAGGGAAAACGCAAGGAACGAGGTGAAGCAAAATGAATGTCTTCGAACGTTATCTGTCGCTATGGGTCGCCCTATGTATCGTCGTCGGCGTTGTGCTGGGGCATGCAATGCCGGGCGCATTTGCAGCTGTCGCCGGCGCGGAAGTCGCCAAGGTCAACATTCCTGTAGCGGTCTTGATCTGGCTGATGATCATACCGATGCTTCTAAAAATCGATTTCGGCGCGCTGGGCCAAGTCCGCGAACATTGGCGCGGTGTGGGCGTGACGTTGTTCATCAATTGGGCGGTGAAGCCGTTTTCGATGGCCCTGCTCGGAACGTTCTTCATCGGGCATCTGTTCGCGCCACTTCTCCCAGCCGCGCAAATTCCTTCCTATATTGCGGGGCTTATCTTACTAGCCGCGGCACCCTGCACGGCGATGGTATTCGTATGGTCGAACCTGTGCGAAGGCGAGCCGCACTACACGTTGAGTCAGGTCGCCCTAAACGACGTATTGATGATCTTCCTCTTTGCGCCGCTGGTTGGGCTTTTGCTGGGAGTTGCATCAATCTCCGTTCCCTGGGCAACGCTGCTGCTCTCTGTTGCCCTCTACATCGTCGTGCCGGTGTTCATCGCACAACTTTGGCGACGGTTCCTGCTCGCAAGCGGCAAAGACGCCTTTGATCAAACGATGAACCGTTTGCAACAGGTTTCCCTCGTCGCCTTGCTGGCGACGTTGGTGCTGCTGTTTGCCTTCCAAGGAGAGCAAATCCTGACGCAGCCGGCAGTGATCGCGATCTTGGCGGTACCGATCTTGATCCAGGTTTACCTGAACGCCGGCCTCGCCTATTGGCTCAGCCGACGCTTCGGCGTTGCATGGTGCGTCGCGGCTCCCGCGGCCCTGATCGGCGCGAGCAATTTCTTTGAACTCGCGGTAGCCGCCGCGATCAGCCTCTTCGGACTTAATTCAGGCGCTGCCCTCGCCACTGTCGTCGGGGTCTTGGTGGAGGTGCCGGTGATGCTGTCGGTCGTCAAAATCGTCAAGGCTTCACGCGGATGGTACGAAGCCGGCGCGCGTCCCCAGACTAACTTAGAAGCAGAGTCGCGAACATGAGCCGCATCCACGACCTTCCGAACATTGTTTCAGAGAACTTTCTTGCTCCCGCAGAAGGAGCCCTGTTCGCACCGCAGGTTGCACACCGGCCGCGCATTCTGCTGCTGTACGGTTCGTTGCGAGAACGGTCATATAGCCGCTTCGCCACTGTGGAAGCAGCTCGATTGTTGGAAGCCTTTGGCGCTGAAACCCGAATCTTCAATCCTTCCGGATTGCCACTGCCGGACGACGCCCCGTCCGAGCATCCAAAGGTGCAAGAACTGCGGGACCTGTCGGCCTGGTCTGAAGGCCAAGTGTGGTGTAGCCCCGAGCGCCATGGCGCCATGACCGGCATCATGAAGGCTCAGATCGACTGGATACCGCTATCCATCGGCGCCGTGCGGCCGACCCAAGGCAAGACCTTGGCGGTCATGCAGGTCAGCGGCGGTTCGCAATCGTTCAACGCGGTCAATCAGCTTCGGGTGCTTGGCCGTTGGATGCGTATGATAGCCATACCCAACCAGTCATCGGTCGCAAAGGCGTATGAGCAGTTCGATGATGCCGGCCGTATGAAGCCGTCGCCGTATTACGATCGTATCGTGGACGTGATGGAAGAGCTTGTGAAGTTCACGCTGCTGACGCGGGGGAGGTCATCCTATCTTACGGATCGCTACAGCGAGCGTAAGGAAGAAGCGGCAAAGCTGGCAGGACGATTACAGCTGGATCGCGCGCTGTAGGAAACCAAGCGGCGCAAACCGGTGCGGCCCGATCGTTAGGACGCAGGCCCCTAAGCTACCTGGACCTTTGGATCGGGACCTCCTCCTCCCCCTCCTCCTCGCGGTCTTCCGCCTTGATGACCGCCATGGCTATCTAAATCGAACCGACGGTCGGTCAAAACCGCAGAGAGCCCCTGACGGCGCAGCTCTCCGATTACAGCCTCAGCCACCCGGATTAGGCGGCGGGCTTCCCTGGCAGAATCGTCGTTGACCATCGGTTAGTGTCCTCCCACCCGACCAAGATCAGCAGCTCTCGCTGCTCGATGACGTGCGGATCAAGGCCGGCGTTGTGGATCAAGCGCCGCGTATCCATGTGCCCGCGCTTCCGCAGACCGTTATCCCCGATCAACCTCCGAAATCCGAATTCCAGTAGCTTTCGACTTGCCGAACGAGATTGGGCGGTAGCGGAACGTAATGCAGAGCGTCGGCCTGTGCCTGTCCGTTCTCCAGCGACCACTTGAAAAAATCCCTGGCCAGTTTTGCTCGTTCGAAATTCTTTGGTTGTTTGTACATGATGATGAAGACGGTAGCGGTGATAGGATAAGCATTCTCGCCGGAAGCGTCCGTCATGATCAGGAAGAAGTCTTTCGCTCCGCTCCAATTCGCGCTCGCGGCCGCCTGGAAGGTCTCGGCGCCGGGCTGGACGAAACGTCCTGCCTTGTTCTGCACGAGTCCGTAGGCAAGCTTGTTCTTGACGGCGTACGCATACTCCACGTAGCCGATCGAGTTCTTTGCAACCCCCACGAACGCCGCAACCCCTTCGTTGCCCTTTCCGCCTGCGCCCACGGGCCACTCGACTGTTGTGCCCTCACCCACCTTCTCCTTCCATTCGGGGCTGACCTTCGAGAGATAATTCACCCAGTTGAACGTCGTCCCCGACCCGTCCAGCCGATGAATGACTGAGATTGCGGCCGCCGGCAACTTGACGTCCGGATTGAGCGCGCGGATCGCCGGATGGTCCCAATTCTTGATCTTGCCGAGAAAGATGTCCGCGAGGATCGCACCGGAAAAGCGCATGACGCCGGGGCCGACACCCTCGACGTTGACGACGGGCACAACGCCGCCGATCACAAGCGGGAATTGGCCGAGACCGCTCTTCTCCAATTCGGCCGGCTTCAAGGGCATGTCGGAGGCACCGAAGTCGACTGCTGCAGTCCGGATCTGATGTAGGCCAGCGCCTGACCCGATCGGCTGATAGCTGATCTTGTTTCCGGTTTTGGCCTGATACTCCGCAGCCCACTTCTCGAGAATGGGCCAGACGAACGTGCATCCGGCTCCGGTTGTCTCCGCGGCACGAGTTGCGGAACCCAACAATGATAGTGCCGATGCCAAGAGGATTGCCTGACAGAGCTTGATCATCGATCCCTCCCTAGTGTATATTTCTATCAGTCCCGACATATAGACGAAAGATGACGCTACAATGACGCCAAGACCGCGCTGTCAGTGACCAACTGTCATTACTCCGTCACGTAACTTGTCGATGAATACCGACGCAATCGCGAGTTTCGCGAAGGATTAACCGATGGATCAGACGAGTTTCACCGAGACGGCAATCGAGGGCTTTGGGTCGCTCGCGCAGCCGACGCGCCTGCACGCGCTGCGCCTCCTTCTCGCCGCTCATCCAGCGAGTTTGGCTGCGGGCGAAATCGCCAAACGCTGCGAGGTGCCTCACAACACCATGTCCAATCATCTCGCAATCCTGATGCGGGCCGGCCTGGTCGCTGTTCAAAAGGACGGCCGAGCGATGAACTACCGGGCCGATGTTGACGGCTTTCGCGGGTTGGTCGAGTTTCTCGCGCGCGATTGCTGTAACGGGAAACCTGAGCTCTGCGGCTTTCTTCCGGACCGGATCGCGCCGCCTTCCGAAGAACCTGGGACCGACGTTGTGGCGCCGGCCTTCAACGTCCTGTTTCTGTGCACGCATAATTCCGCACGCTCGATCATGGCTGAAGCGCTTTTGCAGAAATTCGGTCGCGGACGATTTCATGCCTACTCTGCCGGTTCCGATCCGGCTGAAGCCCCTTTGCCCGAGGTTGTCGAACGCCTAACGCACCTGGGGCATGACGTCGCCCATTTGCGGTGCAAGTCGTGGGACGAGTTCACCGGCCCAGAGGCGCCGCGCATGGATTTTGTCATCGCGCTTTGCGACACACCGCAGGGGCAGTTCTGCCCGGACGTCGGAACAAAATTCGTGACCGGCGCGTGGCCGCTACCGGACCCGGCACAGTTCACGGGGTCGGCCTCCGAGCGGACGACGTTGCTGAACGAGCTCTACGCGATGATCCGGCGAAGGATTGAAATCTTCATCAGTTTGCCGTTCGCGGCCCTCGACCGTATGGCCTTGAAAGCACGCCTGGACGAGATCGGCGACACCACACGAATGTCTCCCTAAGAGGAATTTCTATGAAAGTTGGCATCAATGGCATGGGCCGCATCGGAAGGCTCGTGCTGCGTTCGGCATTCGGCGGCATATGGCGTCCAGAGGGCGATCCGCGCGCGAAAAACCGTCTGGACGTTGCACACATCAACGAGGTGAAGGGCGGCATTGGGGCTACTGCACATCTGCTCGAATTCGATAGCATCCATGGTCGTTGGCACGAAACCATCGGGGTGGAGGCCGGCGCCTCCATTGCCTTTGGAAAGAAGAGCGTCGGCTTCAGCGAACATGCCTCGCCGGGTGACGTTGCATGGGGCGATCTCGGTTGCGATGTCGTGCTAGAATGCACCGGCAAATTTCTGAAGCCGGATCAGCTTCAGGCGTACTTCGACCGGGGCGTCAAACGGGTGATCGTTGCCGCTCCTGTCAAAGATGAGGCTGCGCTCAACATCGTGGTTGGCGTCAACGATCACCTCTACGATCCCAAACGGCATCGGCTGCTGACGGCGGCGTCGTGCACGACAAACTGCCTGGCGCCCGTCGTCAAGGTCATTCATGAATCCATCGGAATCCGGCACGGCCAGATCACAACGATTCATAATCCGACCAATACAAACGTCGTCGTTGACGCACCGCACAAGGATCTTCGCCGCGCAAGATCCGCGATGCTTTCGATGCAACCCACAACGACCGGCAGCGCTACCGCAATTTCGTTGATCTATCCGGAACTCAAGGGCAAGCTGAACGGGCACGCCGTGCGCATTCCCGTCTTGAACGCCAGTTTGACGGACTGCGTATTCGAACTGAAGCGCCCGACCACGGTCGAGGAGGTAAATCGGCTTTTCAAATCGGCATCGGAGAGCGTTTTGGCCGGTATCTTGGGTCTAGAGACCAGACCCCTCGTCTCGGCCGACTACAACAACGACCCCCGCAGCTCGATTGTTGATGCTTTGAGTACGATGGTCACGGACGAGACTCTCCTGAAGGTCTATGCTTGGTACGACAATGAAGTCGGGTACGCCTGTCGGATGGTCGATCTCGCTAACATTGTTCAACGAGCGGGCGTTTAAGCCATGGTCCGAAACTACCTCATAGTCACGGCATCCTATTGGGGCTTCACGCTGGTCGACGGCGCATTGCGTATGCTCGTCCTCTTTCATTTTTTCCGGTTGGGTTACACCCCATTCACCCTCGCGTTTCTCTTCCTGCTTTATGAAGCGGCGGGGATTGGGGCCAATCTAGCTGGCGGCTACTTCGCATCACGTTTCGGCATTCCCCGCATGCTCGCGATCGGCCAGATGCTCCAGATCGCTGGCCTCTTCATGTTGTCGGCGCTCGACCCCGGATGGGGCGCCGTGGCCTCCGTCGCTTGGGTCGTGGTCGCCCAAGGCATCGCCGGCGTCGCCAAGGATCTGACTAAGACCGCATCGAAATCGGCGATCAAGGCGACATCCGCCGAAGGCAGCGGGCAGTTGTTCCGCTGGGTCGCGTGGTTCACCGGTTCCAAGAACGCGATGAAGGGGATCGGCTTCTTTATCGGCGGATTGTTGCTCGATCTCGTAGGATTCCGTAACGCGCTCTGGATGATGGCCGCGCTGCTCAGCGTGATCTTCGTCGCCGGCTTGCTGCTGTTGCCGCGCCAACTCGGTAAGGCCAAGTCGTCGAAGACGATGCGGGAATTGTTCGGCAAGTCGCGTGGCGTCAACCTGCTGGCCGCCGCCCGGATATTCATGTTCGGTGCAAGAGACGTGTGGTTCGTGGTCGGCCTACCGGTCTTTCTGTATGCATATGGCTGGCGCTTCTTAGAGGTCGGTGGATTTCTTGCCGCATGGACCATTGCATACGGGGGGATTCAGGCCATTGCGCCCTCGCTCGTCTCGCGCAGCGCCGACGGTTTGAGTCGCGAGGTCCCGGCCTCGCGAATGTGGGCGGCGGTGCTTGCCGCTGTACCGATCACCTTGGCCGTGATCATGAATGTAACGGATGTTGCGCGCCCCGATATTGTCCTTGTTGTAGGCTTGGCACTTTTCGGCCTGCCGTTCGCGGTAAACTCCTCGCTGCACTCCTATCTCATTCTAGCCTATGCGGGGTCGGAGAAGGCCGCCGAAGACGTCGGCTTCTACTATGCAGCGAACGCTGCTGGGCGGCTGCTCGGCATTACCCTATCGGGCGTTTTGTATCAGGTAGCCGGTATCTCCGGATGCCTGGTTGGTTCAGCGGTCATGCTACTTCTATGCTGGCTTATTACGTTCCTGCTTCCGACTCAGGAAACGCTCTCGTCGGTTCGCGAGCAAACGGTTTAAGGGACAGGAATATTCGATTTACCAGACCAACCGCTGGGCTACTCGGACGGCTCTGGGTTTGTTAGCCTGAGAAATCGCCCCACGGCCTGCCGTTCGCAAGGTCGATCTGAGCGGAACTAAGTGGTGCTGCTTCGATTCGGCGCACCAGAGCCGAAGTGAAACGCCCCGATCATTTAGCCGCTAGGATCACGGCCGTCCTTCAACGTCAGAAGTAGACAACCTTTGTTTGGACTGTGCGCGGCGCTTCGGAGCCTCGAACACATAGCCCAGCTTGCGGGCCGTTCGAATGGGCATATCGCGTCTACGTCCGCCGATAGCCCGGCGCAGGCGCGCGATCTCGGCGTCGACAGTGGTCTCCGCAATCGTCGATTTGGGTCCCCACACAAGCTCCCTCAATGCTCGTCGGGAAAACGGCTCCCCAGGATGCCGCATGAAAACATCCAACAATCGGAATTGCCGCATCGACAGCCGGAGGGCTTGGTTACCTCGCCAAGCACGAATGGTCTCGCTATCGAGAAAGAACTCCCCGACGGCCGTCAGATGATGCAAGGTGACTTCTGTGGTGTCGGCAGGTTCGTCCATTGCGTCGATTGGTTTTATTTGGTTTTATTGATCTTCTTTCGCGAAACGATCGTCGAGAGCGTAACCGGCGCCCCGGACAGTGCGGATCGGATCCTGCTCGCGGCCAGGGTTCAACAGTTTACGCAGGCGCCCGATGTGCACATCCACGGTACGCTCGTCGATAGATATCACGGCCCCAGACGCTGTCGAGCAATTGCTCGCGGCTGAACACCCGTCCCGGATGCTCCAGGAAAAATTCCAAGAGGCGATACTCGGTCGGGCCGAGATCGATCGGGCGGCCCGAGCGCACCACGCGGCGCTTCTCGCGGTCGAGCTCGATGTCGCCATAGGTCAGCACGGCGGCAAGACGCTCGGGACTTGTGCGGCGCAACATGCCCTTCACCCGCGCCAGCAATTCCGGCACCGAGAGCGGCTTGACGATGTAGTCGTCGGCGCCGGTGGCCAGCCCCCTGATCCGCTCGCTTTCCTCGCCGCGCGCGGTCAGCATGATGATCGGCAGCTGCCTGGTCTCCGGCCGCGCCCTTAGGCGCCGGCACAGCTCGATCCCCGACAGGCCCGGCAGCATCCAGTGCAGCACGATCAGGTCGGAAACCCGCTCCTTCAACCTGGTATCGGCGTCGTCGCCGCGGGCGACCGTTTCGACGTCGTAACCCTCAGCATCGAGGTTGTAACGCAACAGGGTGGTCAACGCTTCCTCGTCTTCCACCACCAGTATGCGCGCGGTCATATGTGAAGCCTTCTCTTTTTGATTGACGCGTTTTCTTCACGCGAATTGGCATCCACCCTGCTCGAAGAACGCGCTCTCAGTTGTTCGGCACCGTGGTGGCGAACGTCGTTATGTCGCCCTTCGGGCGCTTGTCGAGGAGCTGCTGGCCTTCGATCATGTAGAACACGGTTTCGGCGATATTGGTGGCGTGATCACCGATCCGTTCAATGTTCTTGGCGCAGAACATCAAATGGATGCAGAACGAGATGTTGCGCGGATCTTCCATCATATAGGTCAGGAGTTCGCGGAACAGCGAGGTGCAGATGGCGTCGACATCCTCGTCGCCCCTCCAGACCGCCATGGCCGCCGGCAGGTCGTGCGCGGCGTAGGCGTCGAGCACGGATTTGACCTGCGACTGCACCAGATCGGTCATGTGCTCGAGCCCGCGCATCAGCTTCAGGGGCTGGAAATCGCTCTCCAGCGCCGCAACCCGCTTGCCCATGTTCTTGGCGAGGTCGCCGATCCGCTCGAGATCGGTTGCGACCCGCATGGCGCCGACGATTTCGCGCAGGTCGACCGCCATCGGCTGGCGCCGCGCAATGGTCAGCACCGCGCGTTCCTCGATCAGGTGCTGCAGGCGGTCGATTTCGACGTCGGAAGCGACGACGCCCTTGCCGAGTGCGACGTCGCGGCGGACCAGCGCATCGACGGATTCGGTGATCAAGCGTTCGGCGAGGCCACCCATCTCCGCGACCAGCCGAGTCAATTCCTGCAGATCTTCGTCGAACGCCTTCGCGGTATGATCAGAAGCCATGTCTGTTCTCCTTGCGACTATGCGCGTCAGCCAAACCGGCCAGTGATGTAATCCTGCGTGCGCTTGTCCCGCGGATTGGTAAAGATCGTCTGCGTCACTCCTTCTTCCACCAATACACCGAGATGAAAGAACGCCGTGCGCTGCGAGACCCGTGCGGCCTGCTGCATCGAGTGAGTGACAATGATAATTGTAAAGTTCTCTTTCAGATCGTCGATCAGTTCTTCGATACGGGCGGTCGCGATCGGATCGAGCGAGGAGCACGGCTCATCCATGAGAATGACTTCCGGTCCGACAGCGATAGCACGAGCGATGCAAAGACGCTGCTGTTGGCCGCCCGACAACCCGGTTCCTGACTCACGGAGCCGATCCTTAACCTCCTCGAAGAGTCCTGCTTTTCTTAGGCTGGTTTCAACAATCCCGTCCATATCCGCCTTGCTGCGTGCGAGACCATGAATTCGAGGCCCATAGGCGATATTGTCGTAGATCGATTTGGGAAACGGGTTTGGCTTCTGAAACACCATACCTACACGGGCACGAAGTTGAACCACGTCAAGGCCACGCTCATAGATATTGGTGTTATCGATCTCGATGTCGCCGGTAACGCGGCATATCGGAATCGTATCGTTCATTCGATTGAAACAGCGCAAGAACGTCGACTTGCCGCAACCGGAGGGACCGATGAACGAAGTGACCGACTTCTCCTGAATATTGACCGTAACGTCAAAAAGCGCCTGTTTCTCTCCGTAGAAGACGTTGACATTCTTTGCGGTAATTTTCGACCGATTTGCGAGAACTTCGCTGGATGCGCCAATCGTCACCGATGGCATTGTTGGTGCGCTGTGGGTGTTCATCGAAAACTCCGTAACTCTGGGCTTGCCGTATGCGCTCGCAAATCAAGCCTTACCATTGCAGCTTCTTTCGAAGCCGATAGCGGAAGTAAATGGCGACACCGTTGAGAAGAAGCGTAATCGCCAACAAAACAAGGCCGGCTGCGGCGGCATTGGAGTGGAAATCTTCGCCCGGGCGAGACACCCAGTTGAACGCTTGGATCGGCAGAACCGTGAACCCTTCGAACAACCACGCAAATGATATGAAAGGAAACTCGGCGCTGACGGGCGACGGAGGCAGGAATGCGATGAACGAAAGGGCACCGATAGTGACAAGCGGCGCGGTTTCGCCGAGAGCACGGGAAATACCAATAATAACGCCTGTCAGCACCCCAGGAACGGCCGCTGGCAGAACGTGGTCTTGCGTGACTTGCCACTTTGTTGCGCCGATACCGTACGCTGCCTCACGCAGGCTCCATGGAACGGCACGTAGTGCTTCGCGTGTGGCAACGATAATGATGGGCAGGATTAGCAGAGCCAGCGTGAGGCCAGCCGTAAATATACTCCGGCCCGTCCCGAAGCCGTAGACAAAGAGTCCGAGGGCCAGAAGACCAAAGACGATCGATGGAACGCCTGCAAGATTGCTGACATTGATTTCGATGACATTCGTCCAGATATTCTTGGGTGCATACTCCTCGAGATAAATTCCCGCGGCCACGCCGAGAGGAACTCCAATAAAGGCTGTGACCGAAATCACGAGAAGCGAGCCAACCCAAGCGGAGAGGATACCTGCCTGGCCCGCGCGCCGGGACGGGAAATTGGTAAAGAAGTCGGCAGTCAGCCTTGGATAACCTGAAGCGGCCAGATCGATCATCAGCGCGGCCAGCGCAATCAGTCCAATGGATGTGGCAGCGAGTCCCAGACAAATAAAGATTACTTCGTTCGTCCGGCGACGCTTGAGACGATCGACAAATGCGTTGTCAACCGCACGGCTCGTCGCCCTATCGCCAATCATCGTCGATGTGGTGGACATTAGTAGACCTCGCGGAATTTATGGCGGAGCCAAAACCCGGCAATGTTGAAGCAGAGAGTGAGCAGGAGAAGCGCCAATCCGGTGGCGAAGATCGTCTGGTAGGCAAGGCTGCCGTGCGGCAGATCGCCTAGGGCAACCTGAACGATATAAGCGGTAATCGTAGCGGCGGGTTCGCGTGGATCGACGGTGAGATTTGGTTGTTGGCCAGCAGCAATCGCGACGATCATCGTTTCGCCAACTGCGCGCGACATTCCAAGAATGAAAGCGGCCGCCACTCCAGAGGTCGCGGCAGGGAGAACGACTTTGATGGCCGTCTCAAGCCGAGTTGCTCCCATCGCCAACGAACCGTCGCGAAGGTTGTTGGGGACAGCGCGCATGGCATCTTCCGACAACGAGGCCACGTACGGAATGATCATTATGCCGATGACGATGCCCGCACTTAAAATGTTGAAGCCCGGCAGGTTTGGAACAAAAGTCTGCAAAAACGGCGTCATGAACAATAGGGCAAAGAAACCATACACAACTGTCGGCACGCCGCTTAGCAGCTCCAGGATCGGCTTGACGATTTCGCGAACCTTGGGTGACGCGAACTCGCTGAGATAAATCGCGGTCACAAGCCCGATGGGCGCAACAAACAACAGCGCAACAAAGGTGCTCAGAAGCGTGCCCCCAAGAAGAGGAAGGATACCGTATCGCGGGTTTGCGAAGAGAGGAGTCCAGGTCGTTCCGAACAGAAACTCTGAAATCGGCACCGAGCTGAAAAACCCGATCGATTCGTAGATCAGCACGGCAACGATAGCGATCGTTACAAAAACCGACGATGCGGCCGCAACAAGAAGAACGAATTCAATCGCACGCTCGCGTAGTCGTTGGATGCGGCGCTCGCCGACAGTCAGTGCAGACGCCATAGTTATTCCCCATTAGCCCCGGTCAGAGGGCCCGGAGGGGCTTATCGGCTCCTCCGGGCCAATGCTCCGCCGTTTGATCAGGTCTTCTATCGATCAGGTCTTCGCGTCGCGCTTCATCAGGTCTTCGACCGACACGCCGACCTCAGGGACGCCACCGAATACCGTGCCAAGCCGGCCATCCTTGAAGTGCTTGTGCGCAGTTGCGTAGGCAGCAGGAGGAAGCGGCAGATATTTCACTTCCGTTATAAGCGCCGGGCCTTTGGTCATGAGGAAATCGACGTACTCCTTCACCTCGGGCTTCTCGGCGGCCTTGGTGCTGACATAGATGAAGAGCGGGCGCGCGAGCGGGTTGTAGGTGCCGGCGGTAACCGCCTCGAGCGACGGTTTCACGCAGCCTTTGCCCTTGCCTTCATCGATGCCCAAGGCCTTCAGCTTATTCTTGTGCGGCTCGTAATAGGCGAACGGGATATAGCCGAGCCCATTCTCGTCGCGCTCGATGCCCGTCACGAGGACGTTGTCATCTTCACTCGCGGTAAAGTCAGCGCGGGTAGCCTTGGCTTTGCCATTCACGGCCTCGGTAAAATAATCGAATGTGCCTGAATCAGCGCCCGCTCCAAAGAGCGCCATCTTCTTATTCGGCCATGCCGGATTGACG
Source organism: Bradyrhizobium sp. WYCCWR15520 (assembly GCF_056174665.1). Classification (NCBI taxonomy): domain Bacteria; kingdom Pseudomonadati; phylum Pseudomonadota; class Alphaproteobacteria; order Hyphomicrobiales; family Nitrobacteraceae; genus Bradyrhizobium; species Bradyrhizobium sp. WYCCWR15520. Next base: position 26,109 of record NZ_JBWBWM010000027.1, on the reverse strand, counting down.
TCACTGAAGTTCATCACCTTGCCCTGGGCAGCAGGTTCCCAAATCTTCTTCAGATCGGCAACGGAAATGCATTCCAGGAACTTGTTCTTCGGGCTGACCGCGACAGTAAGCGCATCGAAGGCAATCGGCATCTCGATGAACTTGATGCCGTTCTTGGCGCATTCATCCATTTCCTGGCGAAGGATCGGCCGCGAGCCATTCGAAATGTCCGTCTCGCCGCGGCAGAATTTCTTGAATCCACCGCCGGTGCCCGAAATACCGACGGTCACACGAACCTCGGCCTTCTTTAGTTTTTGGAACTCTTCGGCGACTGCCTCAGAAACCGGGAAGACGGTGCTCGAACCGTCGATGGTAATGGTTTTCGTCTGCGCGAATGCCGGTGTATTTAACGCGCCGGCAAGAGCTACGAACGACGTGGCAGCAAGCAACTTCGCTCTCATATCAAACTCCTGTGGTTAGACGTTCAAGGCTGGTTCAAAAACGCTTAACGCCGGAGCGGCACCCTAAGAAACTTCTCGTTGTGGATTTATGATGCCTTGACGACCGCTTTGATGAATTCAGAGGTCCGTCGGGCGGGCGGTCGATCACCTGGGATCGCGTTCCGAAGCAACCCGGTAGAGACGCGGCAAAGGCATAATATTACGGTTATGTGACAGTCGCGTGACTGAAGTCGGACAGCTGTACTTACCGGTTGTTAACCCTCGAACCGCGCCTACTCTGTCGCGGGTGCAGGACTGCTTCAGGGACAGCTGCTAGCGCGCCGGTCGATGGCTCCGCCCGTCACATACGGAGATTGCACCGACCGTGTCGTGCGCGGCGGTTCCTGGATCGGCAATCCATTGGGCGTCCGATCCGGAAGCCGCTTCCTTATCACCCCAGACGTCCAGGACAACTGGGTCGGCTTTCGTTTGGCCAGAACATTAAAATCGTCGCCCGTAAAACAACGTGGCAATGAGGTCCGGTCTGGGGTCAAAACCGACCTCGTTGCTCAGCCCGGTAGCCCGTTCACAAGCAGTGCGGTTGAGATCAAGCCAGATCCAGAGCCGGCGAACGACCGAAAGTACGGACGGACCGGCGAGCGATGAAACTCGCCTGCGCGAAGAGTAAGGAGTAGCTCTCTACATCGCCCCGGCCGTGCCTGCCTCCATGTCGGTTAATGGGCTTCAAACTCACGATTGATAAGGTTTCGCCTCTTTGCTTATCAGTGCGCGGACTGACTCCATTTGTGTAATTTGAGCCCCGTCTCGTAGCGAGCCGCCAATCAATTGGTGGCGCCAATGGGGTGTCCGTTATTGCCAAGGAGAGCTTCCATAACAGCTCATTCTGCGAAAGCCACCATCGCCAACTCGGGCAGGCCGTCATGGGCGCTACCATCAAGCGTGCGAAATCGCAGATAATCGTGGGCTGCCGTACGAAATAGTGGGAAGAAGTAGCGGGCGAGCGCTACCGTTTTTCCGCACAACCCACCTGATTTTTCTGCTCCCTGAATCTTACGCATGAAGGCCCGCGGCAAGCTGGAGCGATGCCGCTTGGACCGGACCAATATGGCCAAGGCGTCGGCAAGGGATCAGCGTGACAAATCAACTTTCCGGTCTCGGCACCGTCCATTGCCGTAACCGCCATACGACCCCGACTTGGCTGTCATTGATCGACATCGGCGTGAGGCAGTGGGCGTGCTCAACGACGTAGTCTGGCAGTGCGGACGGCACCCTGCCCGCATGTCTTTTGATGGACACGCAGCTCGGGGACCGCATAGCGCTCACGGATAAGAGTACGAACCCGCCGATTTCTGCGCTGCGCTACGCCACTGCCCTCTTGTGAGCAAATGGTGGTTTTCCTTCGCGGGGCGTTGGTTCAAATAAAGATGCGACGACAACGAGAGCAAGCGCTGAACCAAGACGCGCGAAACCAAACAGGGAAGATTTGCACGGAACAAAGTACTAACGTTCGCTGTGAGTAACAATGCGGGAGTAGAAAAACCGCGAAAACATTTTTCGCATCAATGGTTTATGCCTGTGGTGCGCTCGGAGGGCGGAGAAGATGTTTGCAGCTTCAATAACTTGCCGAGATGGGCCAAAGGCGAGGTGCATTTCCCGCCTATAAGTGCTTTTCAAGCCCAGAGCCAGAGCTGAACTAAATCGGCGCGACGCCGCTTCAGTACGCCGCGCCTCGCAATCGACTCTCTAATCGGAGCGGTCCTCCGGGATCGACTCTTTGTGGAGTGTGCCGCTATTTTGACAGCCACCAAAGCGATGACACCCGTTTACGCTACGTCCCACCAAAATTTCGGCCATAACACGCCGTCAAACTGGTGGCCGGGCGAACAGCAGCCAATGAGCCAGGCCTGGGCTGGCTCGGCGCTTCTGTAGGGATCCATGGAGACATCATGCGGATCGTGATTTGCGGAGCCGGCGTGATCGGAGCCTGCACCGCCTACTTCCTCGCTCGCCGCGGCATCGACGTCATCGTGGTGGAGCGGACCGAAGTGGCCGCGGCGGCGTCCGGCAAGGCCGGCGGATTTCTGGCGCTCGACTGGTCCGCTGGCACTCCGCTCGATGCGCTGGCGCGCCGCAGCTTTCACCTCCACGCCGCCCTACCCGACGAGATTGCGGGTGATTGGGCCTACCAGCGCATGACCGCCTATAGCGGGCTCGTCGTCCCCGATCATGCTCGTAGTCACTCACCGGCCAAACTCGATTGGCTTTCCGACGGCGTAGTCGTTGTTGATCGACTCGGCAGACCAATGCCGGCTTGCTCGAATCCGCAGCAGGATGTTGACTACAACCGCAGAAAAAACCCAGCACCTTTCGGAAGTCGTCGCGTCCTCTTCGGAAGAAGCGTCGGCAAATGTCGATTCGGTGGCCAATTCCTCCGACAAGTTGTTTTCTTCAGTCGGAGCCATCGCCCAGCAGGTCGATCGATCCAGCCAGATCGCGAACGCGGCGGTAGCGCAAGGTCAAAGGGCCGACGCGCGCATCGTCGATCTGACTGCAGCGGCGACTCGGATCGGTGATGTCGTTCAGTTGATTTCGTCTGTTGCCGCGCAAACCAATCTGTTGGCATTGAACGCAACGATCGAGGCCGCCCGCGCCGGAGAGGCCGGCAGAGGATTCGCCGTCGTCGCTCAAGAGGTAAAGGCGCTGGCGTCACAAACAGCCAAGGGCAACCGAAGAAATTGGTGCCCACGTTGCGGGCATGCAGAATTCCACGACCGAGACTGCCGAAGCGATCAAGGAGATCATCGCGACGATCGGCAGCGTGTCTGAAATAGCGGCACACATTGCAGCGGCCGTTGAAACCCAGAGCGTGATGACCCGCGAGATCGCCACCAATGTCGGGCAAGCCGCCATTGGACCAAGGAGGTAGCAGCCAATATCTCTGACGTCAGCGAGGGTTCGGTTCAGACTGGCGCCGCCTCGACGCAGGTGTTGCAATCGGCGAAGTCACTCTCCAGCGAAAGCGCCCACCTGAAAGCGGCCGTCGAGAAGTTTCTCGTCAACGTTCGCGCGGCTTGAATAGCGACGTCTCTTCGTCGTTCGTGTCCGAAGGTTGGCTCGCTGAGTTCGTCGGGCCGAATTTTCCCAATTTTGACGGTCATCAAGAAACGGGCCGTGGCGTTCACCCGCAGCGATCACCGGCCCAATGAGCTCTCCTTCGGTTTTTTGACCTCTCGGTGCACATCGTGCACGCGTCGCCTTCTAACCGATTGAAAACTCAAACTCCCCTCCAATCGATCACTGGATCATTCGCGGCGGATTGACACGATTGAGTTGTCATATCTCGCGTCACCCCCGCTGAATTTACGCTGCAACTTTCTTCCGGCCGCTTCCACAAACCACGCTACTAGCCAAACTCTGGACAGTAAAAAAGCCCCTGAGAACATCATGTTCTCAAGGGCTTTGTTTGGTTGCGGGGACGTGCAACCATCTCAAATCGCTGTTTCAGGCGGTAGCCTGGCCGAAAAGGCATCAGGCCGGAACGTCACACGGGGCTTTGTCATGAGCAAACCATGACCGACATCACCCCCCGCAGATTGAGGTCCAAGGCTGCCTGTGCGTCCGGCGGTGTTACGCAAAGTGACAGACTTCCCTGCTTGCTTTCAACTCCATTGCGTCCCGAACCCGATTATTGCAGCGTATAGCGTTGAAAATCCTATACCTTTGGTTCTTTGTGCGGACGATTGCGCCCGTTCGTTCGTGGTGTAGCCGGGGTTATTCTGGGGTTGGCCCGGTCCGTGCTGGATCGCTTTCAACCGACGTTTCAGCCGGTTGCTGGGAGAGACTGTCCGTGCCAGTGGCGCTGCAGCGATGGGGCCTTCAAGGCCGCATCCCCGCCTGTTCGAGACCTTCGCAGGTACGGTCGAGGTAAGAAGCGTTCCAGGGAAGGCCCGAGCGCACCGCACTGATAGTTAAGCCCGGATAGTGGCGCATGAAAGTATCGAGCGCGCGGCGACCTTCGTCGGCGCGTCCCGCTAGGATGTATGTGGCTGCGAGGAAACGATTGGTCCAGGTGCTTGCCGGATTTTCTGCCTGCGCGCGCTTGTACCAACGGATCGATTCATCGTAACGCTCGTTCTGGAAGTTGGTTGAGGCAATTCCGACCGACCAGAGAAAGTTCAGCCGATCAGCCGGTGCCAGGGAGCGCGCGATCTGGAATTCCTCCAGCGCTTCGCTCGCTTGGCCATGATATGCCTTGACCCAGGCGCTACGGCCCCACGCCCAGGCCGACCCGCCATCGAGCGCAAGCGCGCGGTCGGCATGGACTGCGGCCGAGGCAAGGTCGTGCGCGAGCGTGTAGCCCGCAGCCAGCATGGTTTCTGCCAGTGCGTCGCCGGCATTGAGCTTTGCCGCGCGGGCGGCCAATTCGCTCGCCGCGGCTCTCTCCACTTCGGGCCGTACCGTGAAATGATGGCCGGCACGCAGCCCACGGCACCACGCAGCCGTTGCAATCGGCAGCGGGTCGCGCGGGGCACGCTCCATGGCCTCGTCCAGCAATTCGAGCGCCATGCCTTCAGCAGCAGCGTCGACTGCTGTGACGCATGGGAGCGCACGCATGGTCAGTCCCCATGCGGTGAGGTCGCCACGCTGGAGATGCGCCGCGCGATCGATCTCAGCATCGAGCAGCACCGGCTGAATTGCGCGCGCCACGCCGTGAGCGACGCGCTCCTCAAAGCCGATGGGGTCGCGGACATCGCCCTCCCAGGCCGCCGCCCATAGATATCGGCCTGTCAGGGCATCGAGCAGACGGACGATAACTCGTATGCTCCCGCTCCCGCGCCCGCTTTCGCGCACCTTGCCATACAATCGATAGCGCGCATTCGGCGGCGCAACGACGTGAAGCCAGTGCAGGCGCCAGAGCGCCATGGCAATCTCGTCGGCGAAGGCCGTTGAATGATGGGGCGGCAGGCCGATGTTGTCGAAGGGAAGGACGGCAATAGCCGGCCTCTCCAGCCTGGATGCAAGCATCGGCCACTGTGACGCCGACGTCGTACTGGCCCGCCGCGACCTCCGCAACGTCGCCGACGGGGTTTCTCCGTAGCGATGCCGGTACTGGATCGCGAAGCGGCCGAGATGGACGAAGCCGAAACGCGTTGCGATTTCGGTGATGTTTGCATCTTGTGCGTCGCGAAGCAATTCAAGCGGACAACAATCGTCCGCGAGGGTGAACCGGCGATCCTGAATTTCGAGCAGATCAAGAACCTAGCGGCGCAGTGGGACGAACGGCTCGTGCCAATCGACTGACTAGCATCCCTGCGCTGGTTTCAGTCGGGTCGCGCCCCCAAAAGTCGGCCCATACATGGCCCTAGGCCGGTGATGCATCACTTCCAGTATTTTCGTTTGCTCCTCCAATTTGTCAGGTGCGTTCACCACGGCAACGACGAATGCCCTAGGAACTGTCCTCACCGTGCCCGGTTTGCCCCTGCGAGGAGAACACAGCATCGGCGAGGCTCATGATAGCATCGTTGGGATTACCACATTGGTTGATGATCGCAGGGACCTTGCTGGTAGTCGCCGGCTTTGCTGGTGTCATTCTCAGCGGTAAGGAGGAGGAAGTTGTGCCACCTTCCGACGAGCCGATCGACGCTCCCCGCCAGCAGATGCCGCCTTTGCCAAGCCTTCTCGACTCCAGGCCAAAGAACAACGCCTAGTCACAGCTTGGATTCTCAACGGGTCTTCGGCCATCGGCTCTGTAATCAAAGCGTCACAAACCTGCGGCAGGTTAGCTAGCCGGCATTTCAGCAGCCGACCGGGGAAATACCAATGCCGCCGAGCGAATATACTCCGCTCTGGCCGGCGTTGCGTCAAAACAAAGCAAATAAACCCCACTCGTCAAAGGACGACGATAGATGATTGATCAACAGTTGGCTCGATTGCGTACGCATCGCTGTAATATTCAACGCTATCGCAACTTATTGAAAACGAGCCTGACAGAACTTGAACGGCAGTTTGTCCAAAAGCGCTTAACCGAAGAGCAATCAAATCTGGAGAGCTTGGCCAGTTCCCTCCCCGATGACTTTGGCGGGTGGAAAGCCGGTCGTTCGGACAGCCGCCTGGCTTAGGCGGTCCGTGCGTGCAAATGGCCTGCCAGCGTGAACCGGCTGCAACTTCCCCACGATGTGCATTGCGCGTTGAGCCGACCCGCCATGAACGACACGAGCCGTCGCTGGATTGACTTATCGACGGCTCTCTGGCCGCGTGGCGCGGCGTTCCAGGCCCCGCCTAGCTGTGAAGTTCTGACTTGTGGAGTGGTAGTCGCAGTTCTGCGGCTCGCTCCTGCTTTGCTTTCTTTCGAAACTCTCGTTCTTTCCGCTCGAAGTCGATCATCTCTTTTTGCGCCGCTTCAAGGAAACGTTCGCGTGGTGTGTTTGCCAATTGAGTGTGTTCCGTCATCTACGCACCCGTACTTGCCTCAAGGCACCATACCCAGAACTGCGGAACCGAGGAAGAGTTCATGACAGTTACTACAGAGTCCAATTTTTGGGCCCTGATGAAAGAACTCTAATATGCGTGACCGATGTTGATACGAGCGACGGTTTATTTCGGCGGACCAAGCGTCGCCCACATTGCGAAGCCCAATAAAAGGGCTACGGCGCCTAAGCGCAAAACAAATCCGTTCATAGCAATGAACAAAAAATGGACTGGTAGCAATGAAGAAATGCTAGCCAAGTATTGCGCCGAATTTGTGAAGAAGGGCCGCCCGTCTGGAGCGGCTGATTTGCCACTTTTCCCGATCACGTGAGCTGGATCACGCTCTCGCCCGTCGGAGAATGCAGGTTACTGCATCGTAGAAATCCGGGGCCGTGGCCCGCCAGCGTGAACCGGCGGGCTTTGATTTGTCGGGTAATCATCCCCACAAGCGGTCAGTAGTCCCAGGAGACCGGCACCCAGCGAAAGGCGTCGCCGTCCAGCGACACATGGCCGATGGATGGGAACGGCAGGTGAGTGGCCACCAGCAGCCCGCCGGTCGTGGCGAGTTCGCGCAGAAGACTGATACGAACGCGGGCCGCCTCCTCGGGGTCATGTTCGAAGCCGTTGTACCACTCGGGGTGTTCGAACCCGACCTGAAACACGAGGTCGCCGGCGAACGTGAGCCGGTCGCCGCCGGATGCCACGCGGACGACGCTGTGCCCGGGGGTGTGGCCGCCGGTGCGAGTGACGACCACTCCCGGCGCAACCTCATGCTCCTCCTCGAACGACCGCAGATGGCTGCGGTACTCTTTCACGAACCGCTTGGCAGCCGATCGGAGCGCGTCCGGGAATCCGGGTGGCATGGAGACGTGGGAGAAATCGGGCGCTTCCCAGAACTTGATCTCGGCCGCCGCCACGTGGATCCGCAGGTCCCGAGGCAGCCGGTCCTTCACCCCGTCAACGAGCAGCCCGCCAATGTGGTCCATGTGCATGTGGGTCAGCACCACGTCGGTCACGGACGCCAGATCGATGCCGGCGGCCTCCAGTCGATGGATCAACTGCCCGGCCCGCGGCAAGTGCAAGTCCGGATCGAACCCCAGCCCAGCGTCGACGAGTATGGTCCGGCCGCCGCTACGCACTACGATGACGTTCAGCGCCCAATCGAACGCGTCCGGCGGCAGGAACATGTCTTTCAGCCAGGCTGCCCGAACGGAAGGGTCGATATTGTGGGCCAACATCGCGGTTGGGAGCGGCAGCACGCCATCGCTGACTACCAGCACGTCAATCTCGCCGATCCGCAGCGCATAGCGCGACGGAACCAACTCTTCGGGACCCGGTCGACCGGGATGTGGGGTATGTGAGGTGTAGTCTAGGCTCATGTTTGTCTCCTGTTGTTCGCTTCATCTTTCGCGTACTTGGCTTGCCGTAACAGTCACTGTGCGGGCACGAGCGCCGGGGCGCCCTTGTCCTTGATCAAGAGCACCAGGAATTTCGCCGGCTGGGTGGCGCTTGCGTTCCGGTCGACGACATGAACATCGTCAGGGCCTTCATAGAAGCTCTGTCCTGGTGTCAGTGTCACCTGTTGTCCACCCTTTAGCTGCATCACGACGGAGCCCTCCAGCACGTAAACAAACGCATGTGCATTGTGTCGGTGGATAGCGCTCGATCCGCCGGGCGCATGTTCGACTGTGATCATCAGAGCTTCCCTGCCGGGATTCTCTGGAAGATCCTTGGACATGAGTGGCGTGACCTTGGGCTCCTGGGCCACCGCCGTGCCGGTCATCAGGCACAGAAGAACCAACGCAGCGAGTTTGATCGTCATGGTCGCCTCTTTCATTCGTGGCGCTGCACACGCTCGTGACAGACCGGGCATACCTCCGATGCGGGATCAGGCGGCCGCCTGTGAGCGGCGAAGCCATTCGTCGAGACCGATGCGACCGAGGCGCGCCTCGCCCAACGGCACGAGCGAGTGCTCGTCAACCCGGCCGCCCCAGTATCGGGCGTCGGGATCGCTCACGACCTCGCGCGGGTCGCCAACCGCCTTCAGATAGCGGGCGATGATTTCGTTGAATGGCGCTCGTTCCGGGCCAGCGATCTCGACGATACCATTGCGCGGTGGCGCGAGCGCCACATCGGCAACGTTGGCAGCAACGTCATCCGCCGCAATGGGCTGGAACAGGATGGGCGGAAGCCTGACTATGTTTCCATCCACACTTGAATCGGCGATGCCGCGGACGAATTCCAGGAACTGGGTCGAGCGGACGATGGTGTATGGGATGCCGGAGGCCTCGATCAGTTTCTCCTGGGCGACCTTGGCGCGGAAATAGCCATTGTCTGTCCGGTCGATTGCGACGATGGAGAGCGCGACATGGTGTCGGACACCGGCTGCGGCCTCCGCCGCGAGAAGGTTGCGGCCGGAGGTCTCGAAGAACGCCAGTACCGCCTTGTCTTCAAACGAGGGCGAATTGGCGAGGTCGATTACGACCTGCGCGCCGGCCAGGGCCTCTTTGAGCCCCTCGCCCGTGATGGTGTTGACGCCGTTGTTGGGCGACGCGGCGAGGACCTCGTGGCCACCCTGGCGCAGAATGGCGACAGTCTTCGAGCCGATCAGGCCGGTGCCGCCGATCACAACGATCTTCATGGTTGACCTCCGTTATGGTGTTGTCCACCTGGAATCGCTCCCCGGGTCATGCACTCGCGGGGGCGTAGTTTGCTTCGACGGTCCAGGAGTCCTTTGGCTGGCTGTACAGATGCCAGAAGTGTTCGGCCACCGATGAGGCCTCCTTCGATTCCGGGGAAACGAACGTGGAGACAGTTACTGTCGCGACGTGAATTCCCTTTTCTCGGAACGGTTCGAAAAGTCCGTGAGCCAGAGCGCGAATACCGGCCTTGCCGATGCTGATCGAGAGATAGTCCGGGCTGGGAGCTAGTGCGAAGCCACCTCCCGTCAGCAGGATTGCACCAGACCTTTGCTCTTCCATCTTCGGGGCGACCGCCTGAGCGGCGACGAGTGCTCCGCCGATGTTCACGGCGAGATCACCATTGAAGCTGTCGCGCGGCTGTTCAGAGAGAGTCGCCTTGCGCTTGGATGCAGCGTTGTAGTGCAAGACGTCGATCGAGCCGTGCTGCCTCTGAACTTCAGTGACCAGTTCCGCGACGCTGTTCGGATCGCTCGAATCGACTTTGCGAACGTCAGCCTTGTACCCTTTTGATGTCAGCCTTTCGGCCAGCTCTTGCGTCTTGGCGACGCTCCGAGCGGCCAAGATTACTTGGAAACCCTCCTTGGCAAAGCGTTCGGCGGTCGCGAAACCCATCCCGGGGCCCGCGCCGATGCTGAGAAACGTCTTCATCGCCTGTTCCTTTCGACGCTGCACTTGAAATCGGTGATGCCATTGCTGCCGAAACTATCCACCCCCATGCTCGGAAGCATTGTCGTTTCCCCCGTCACGGCCGCCCAGTTGATCATGCCATCAGCGTAACGACCCTTGCATTTGCCATTCACCAAGTTGGCATCGGCAAGACATGTTCACCGGATGCGTCGCCGCCAATCGCTGGGAGTCTCACCGGTCAGCTTCTTGAATGCCGCAGCGAAGGCAGTCTGCGAGGAATAGCCAAGCGTGGCTGCGATCGAGACGACTGACGCGTCAGGATCGCGAAGCATGTTCATGGCCTGCTCAAGCCGGTGCTGGCGCAACCAGGCATGCGGCGACAGTCCGGTGCTTTCCTTGAAGGCACGGCAGAAGTGGAAGCGCGACAGGCCTGCATCAGCAGCCAGCGCGGCAAGCGATACGTCTGCATCGCTGTCCGAACGCAGGCGTTCGATGGCGCGACCCAGAACCTTGGGCGACAGCCCGCCCATGACCGGCTGGAACGTTGCAGGCGAGCCGACGTGCGCCACCAAGAGGCGCGTGGCGAGAAGATCCGTCAGCTGATGCCTGAACAGCGAATCCAGCGCCGCACTGCCTTCAAGCGCATCCGCAGCACTGAGGAGCAACCGGGATGTAACGGAGTCGGGATGAACCGTTCGCTCCACAAGATCGGCAGGAGCGGCTACATCGGCTTCGTGGGCAACGCGCTGGAGCGTCGTGTGCGGCAGGTAGAGCTGAACGACATTCAGAGGCTGGTATATGTCCCATCGCGAGCTCGAACCAGCCGGAATGACCGTCACGGTCCCGGGACGCGTCATTCCATTCACAAATTCTTTCCCGTTACGGCGCTCGAACCGCACCGGTTCGGCGGGGAAGCTCATGATTACGTGATCGGCCATGGGCGCAACGACGTCGTGCAGGGGATCATGTTTCCAAAAGGTGATCGCGCCGCTGGACGGGTCTGACGCCATGCGAACGGGCTTGGTCTTGAGCACGCGCGTCATTTCCGCATCGGCGTGAGGACGCTCGCCGATCGGCAAATCGCGCTGCTGCGCCCGGGAAATGTCTGGCTGATGCTCTTGCGAAAGAACGCGCAGAACCTGCTTGCTCATGGGCCTGTCCTCGCCGTTGAGGGGGGCACCTTGATCGAACGTTCGGCACGCGTTCTAGGCGCTGTGCAGGTACGGAGTCTATCCCAAAGCGGCCGTGTTTTGCCTAAACCTGCTCCAACCCGCCTACGGGCGACCAAAGTCGCGGGCAAGCGCGGCGCGCGGCCGTTTTGCCGCTGTCGCACATATCGCGGGATTGTCACGGAAGGACAATAGCTCTGACGTTCTTGGGCACTTTCTCGGCCTTTGTGTCACGGAACCGATACGCTGCAATTCCGTGTGGACGATCGTGCGCTGCTATCAGATAAGCTCAACCACATCGCGGGCGAGCGATACCAGTCCGACTTCGCCGTGACCTGCCGCGGTCGGAGATTGCGATATCGGCCGGTTCGGCAATCTAAGCCACTTTACAAGGGTGTTTTCTTCCTTGGTCGGAAGCGCATGCGCTCCGAGGGCGAGACATGGCCCCGGTAGGCCAGGCATCTTCCATTCAGCGGCGTTTCGCGAATGAGAGGGTGCCGGCGGCGTGGCGTGCCGCAAAGATCTCATCTGGCGGATGTCCGATACCTTCAGCGAGATTCGCTAGATCGAACATGATTGCATCGCACGCTTCGTTTGGCTCGATACCGGTGATGACGATCGTTCCCAGCCGCACCTCCTCACGGCGGTCCTCGTTAGGCCATCGGATCGTTACGTCCATGGTGGGGTCGCCGGAACGGTCGAGCAGCGCCATTACGCTGAAGCGGATATCGCCCGCACGAATCCGGTTTTCGAGATCGCCGTGCAGGAAGTCGGCGGACTTCATCCTGGCCTCATCCTCCGTCAGCGTTACGCTTCCGCTGACCGGAACGACCTTGAACTGAACCGCGTCTCGCCTCTTGAATTCGTTGCGGGAAAGGAGTGTACGCCCCAATAGGTCGTGCCGGCAAAGCTCCCGCGCGGCGGATGCGCAGCGATATAGTTTGCCTGATGCAACGTTTCAGGATTGGCAACGGAGAATGCGTTGACATTCTCCAGATCCGGCCTTCCGTTCGGTCCCGGAATGCGCGCCTCGAGGAAGGCCAACATCTGGTCGAGGGTCCTCGCATAATGAACCGGAGCGCTTTGTGTGAGAATGTCCGAGCGCTGGTCAACGCCCCCGAGCCTGAAACTGAAGCCGCGCAGCCCAAGGCTGTCGTCATCCGCCACTTTCGGATTGCCGCCACCCACCGAGAAACGCGCCAGCACGCGTGATGGTCTCGTGAAGCTCAGGGATCTCGTAATCTCCTCCGCCCGATCCGAGGGGACATACGTGCCGCGGACGCATCGGCCCTTCGCAAAGCTCGCGCGTACTTTTGGCGAATGACTGGCTTCTGCTTACAGCGCATCGACGATCGACGCCGGCGTGGCGACCCCGGTCGGGAATTGGGACAATGGCGTTGGCGTGGACATCGCGATGGTCTAGCGAACCAGACGTGCTGCTGCGCCAGCGCGATTGAGGTACTTGCAGAGCGATTGCTGCTAACATGCGAATTCCTGTTCGTCGGCCTCGGCTCGCGAGGGCGCACAACCCTCCTTCGGAACCTCGCGGCCGTCATTGGTCGACGCAGAGGAAACTGCGTGCCCTCCGAGAACCGGAGGCAGTCCCTTCGAAAGGGCTACCCGCTACTCTCGCCCAGCAGAAGCCGCCGCAGTGCTTACGAACCGACCCTGTCCTGATTTGAGCGGCAGCTCGACCCCCGCTGCGTTGGGGCTGCCCAGCTGAGCAACCATGTCGGTATTTATGAGATTGGTCAGCCGCAATTCCTCCCGAGACAGTTCATGTAAAGCTTCCCACGGCGGCACGTTCAGCGATAGTGCCAGCAGATCACCCGTGCCGCCCATGTCGAAGGTGTACTTGGCGAGACGTCCGATATCGCGCTCCACGATCATGAGATCATTTGCGCTGTAGCTCACGGCCTGCGCGTTGTCAGCGCGGTCGCCCATCCAGATCTGATGCACACGGACATGCGCCTGTTCCGGCACGTAGCGCAACTTGCCTGACAGCAGCAGAAAAGCACACATGGACTCGCAGTAAGCCTCCGGCGACACGTGGGCACGCTTGCCGCGCGCGCTTTGGGTCGCCCCGACGGTTGTCACCATCCCGAGCTCCCGGAACCGCCTTCCGAGCGCGATCGAGTCGTTGACCGAGCCGCCGCTGGAATCCAGTAGGATGGTCGCGCCGCCGAGCTGTCGGCCGCGGGCGAATTCATCAAAATCCCTTGGACTATCGGCAGTCACGATACCAACCGCGCTGACCCAGCCCCGGCAATTCGGCTGGCAATCGACCCAGGTGAACGTCATCGGCAGTTTGCGCGCTTCGAGGGCGACACCGGCATGCACCGAACCGCTCAGCATAGCCACCAATACGATGCAGAGGCCAGCGCCAACGAGCAGCATCCAACCTCGGATTTCCGCCCAACGAGCGTGATTAGGGGCTCGATCGGAGATGCGGATGCGCTCCGAGGATTCGACTCTTGCGATAGTCGCCAGGTTGATCAAGAGCGAAACGGCAAGCAGGTACACCGGAATCACGAACATGATTGCGCAACCTCGGCCGGCTATTGGGTTGGGTTAGCCGCATCGCGACGGGTCCGCCATTTCGGGTCGGGGCCGCGCATGTAGAGCAGTTCGGGTCGGTAGCTGTCGCGCACGTCCATGATCAGGTCGTGAACGACGCTGGCGAAGTCGGATGCTGACCCAGCCGTCTTGAGAGCAAAACCTGACAACGCGGTTGCATCTACGATTCTCATCACGGAACTCCTCAGTCGTTCTGCCCGTTCGATATCGACGCTAGGCGGCTTTGCAGCAATACAGAAAAGTCGGGAGTTGTCCTTCCAAACTATGGAAGGGACGTGGGATCGCTTACTGCGTGGACCATCCGTCGCTGCGCCCGTAAGCGCGTTCGACGGCACGCCAGAAATTCTGCTGCTTCACTCGCCGCTACTCACGCCCGTCCAGCAAGATCGAGCTTGCATACGACTTCCCGCTTGCGGTGCCGCTGCAGAGCATGAAGGTGGCGCAACGCGCATAATGCGTAGTGATAACCGGCGCGCCGGCTTCTCCATGGCGAGCCGGAAAATTCGAAGGCGCCCCCGCGCGCCGGCTTCATGTCTTTTCATCGCATCGAAGATAGTGAAGCGGCGGGCTGCATGCTTTGCGTCACATGCTGTCGTATTGTCAGTTGCTGATCTTGAGGGCAGCCCTACGAAGCCACCGGTCTTGAAGGCTGATGCGGCTGTGATCTGCAGAGTCAGGCCAAACTCGCGGACGGTTGCCTAATGACAGTCAGTGACTTTACCGGCCCCCGCGATCCAAGCTCCCGACGATATTGGCCGGGTGCCTGACCCGTTGCTTGCCTGAATGCGCGTGTGAAACTGGCTTGGTCGGAAAAGCTTAGCGACAGTGCAATATCCACCAAAGATCGCTGACTCTGCATCAACAAGGCCTTCGCGCGGTCAAGGCGCTTGGCGCTTACGTAGCGATGAGGAGGTTGCCCGACGGCTTGCTTGAAGGCACGGGCAAAGTGGTATCGGCTCAGACAGGCAATGGATGCCATGCGCTCCAAGCTAAGATCGCCTTCCAGGTTCGCTTCGATGTAATCCAGCACACGCAAGAGCCTGCGCCGATCGAGCCCTTGAACGGTGTGGCGAGGAAAGGATTGGGCGGAAGATGCGGTGACATATTTTTGAACCAGCCTCGCCGCCAGACTGGCTGCGAGGGCTCCAATGAGCAGGCCGCCGGCGGAGGTTTCACTCTGGAGCTCCGATGCAATCGCAAATCCGATCTCGGCCAGAAGCGGATCATCGAATGCCCTTTCGTAGTTCAGCGCACTGACTGCGGCTAGGTCGACATCGATTTCGAAATTGCCCGGCGAGAAATGGCTCACCGGAAGATAGATATGCAAAATTCCCGTCAGATCTTCGGCGATATCAACCGAACCTTCCTGCAAACCAGGAGGAGAGAGCCAAACTGTACCTCGCCTTGCGATTACCCGGCTTTCGACGCCTGGGGCCCGCCGCGTGACCAGCGATTCATTGCCGTGGGTATCGACGCAAATGCTGATCTCGGATTGTGGGGTCCTCCATGGGATCACCCCTTTGCGGACGGTGGTACATAGTTGGGCCGACAGGCCGGGCCAAGCTCGATCCGCCGAAGATGACAGCATTCCTTCGAAACCGTAGTGCTCCAATCCATATCGGCTCCCTGCGGCCGGCTGATCATGCTGGATTTCCAAGACACGCTCCTACAGAGTGGCCTCAACTTGCTCGGCCCGGAATCCGGGAGACCGCTGTCGTGAGATAAGCGACATTCCGAATTTTGCCCGATGGTCTATTCTGTAAACCGAGCTTGCCTCACGCTGCGACTTTGCGCGGTACAACAAGCTTGGCCTTCTGAATCAGAACGACCTCGCCGCGCTGATTTATCGTCCGGCTGAGAAGGACTATCGTGCCGCGATCGGGTCGCGAACGCGAGGACGTGACTTCGACGACTTCGCTCTCAACATGGAGTACGTCTCCAGGACGGGTCGGTGCCGACCAGCTCAACTCTCCCCCGGCGCCGACGAAGCCGCCGGCGAGTGGCGGACCACTCTCGACATTCAGTCGCATCGTGATCGCGGCCGTGTGCCAACCGCTCGCCACCAAGCCCTTGAAAAATGTGCGCTCAGCGGCCTGCTTGTCCGTGTGAAAGGGCTGCGGATCAAATTGAACCGCGAATGCCTTGATCTGCGCTTCGTCAAGCCTGTGCGTCCCGCTGGTAAAGCGTTGTCCGACATAAAGGTCGTCAAGATACAGTTGGTCCCGCGGGGCTCTGGTTGCAGCCTCGCTGCTCACTTGAACCATAGGCATGTCTACCTCCTCAGGCTGACGATGGTGACAGTCACTTCCTGCTGGTTTCGCCCGCTACCCCCTGCTCTGGCTGCGAGCTTGGAATTACCTGCGTCCAGGCGTTCAGCCTTGTTGTTCCGGGCTTCGATGGCCTTGACGGAGTTTTCAAACGCCTTTTCCAAAACCCGCCTGCCGATGGTCCCGAGCACGAACCCGAGGAGCCGCCCCGTCAGGTTTTTGCCATCGCGTATGACAACCACATCAATGTCGGTCGTTCCGTTAGGCTGACGAGTGAAGGTGTAGATGTGACCCGACGCGCCACCCCACACGTTGGACTCGGTCGTTGTGAGGACGACGCGATTAGGATCGGACCAATCGTAGTGCAGGCGCTCCCAGATTCCGCCCGAGCCTTCCGTGACATCGGCTTGCGAGCTCTCCTTATAGTGCACCTGCAGGTATTCATCAGCGCTATTGCCGAAGATTTTCGAGCGACCCGGCCCGAAATCGGTGAGCCCGGCAACGTACTGCTCGGGTGTCGCAGTGGTCGTCCGCTGAAGGTGGATGGTGGACATGTTTAGTTTCCTTCCGCTTAGCGACTGCACTGGTTCGAGTCGAAGTCAGTTCGTCGTCGCGTTCGCCTTGCGAACAAGAACACTGTCGCCGTTCCGGCTGATCTCGATTGCATCCGCTTGCTGCGGCGTCGAGAGAACCACGCGCTGGCCAGGTGCAAGAACGGATACAACGCGGATCGGCGTTCCTGCCTCGCCCTGCGCAAGGGTGGCGACGACGTGAAACCCATCACGTTCGACAGTGTAGTACGCGATCCCCGATATCCCGCCGAGGTCGATGCTCTTGCCCTCGATCGGGCGCAGACCATCAGCATGGGCGGACGCCAGAGAGGCGATACCGAATGCAGCGGCGAAAAGTATGCTGCGAATTGACATAGCGATTTCTCCTATTGGTTGACTATCGAGCACGGCCACGTTGTTGATCACGACAACGGTTCGCCGCCCTGATGAATCCAGGTTCCATTGACGGAATGAACTATTGGAATGTTGTCGCGCTGCTCGTGGACGGAATCGGCCGGCGGGAAGACGCTGTCGTATCTCGCGCGGGCTTCTCGTATCAGCCGAAGCCGTTCGCGCTCGGCCTTCGGGATAAATCGGATAACTTCACCCATATTCGCCTCCAACTGTTGTGCCGGCTTTCGGCGGGTCATGGATGGCAGATGGGGCGAAAGGCCTGGGTCAACAGGCGGGGAAATCGGAAGTCATCCTTCCGAATTTTGGAAATCCGGACCGGTGCTGATCAACTCCGCCAACCGAAGTAGCGCACACGAGCAAGTCCGGACGGAGATTGCGCGCAGACGCGGACCGCTTTTGGCGGCTAAAAGCGACCGCATTCTCTGAACAGCAGAGATCGGAGTGTCGCGGCCTACTCCGCGAAGGCTCGCTTCAGCCGCGGTGCTGCAAAGTCCAGAAAAGCCCGTACTTTGATCGGCAAGAACCGGTTTGCCGTATACACGAGGTTGACCGGCATTGCCGGCGGCTGGAATTCGTCCAGCACGGTTGTCAGTGCTTCTTCTTCGGGAGCAGCCTCGATTTGATAAGCAAAGGCGATGGAAATTCCGATACCGGCCCGGGCCGCGGCACAAGCCGCTTCAGCGCTGCCGACGATGAGCCGCGTATGCACCGGCGCCGCTATGGTCGCGTTGCCCTTGACGAATGTCCAGACATCGGGTGGCGAGAAGCCGGGATAACTGATGCAATCATGCTTGGCCAGATCTTCCGGCGTGCGCGGCGTTCCACGAGCCGCCAGATAGGCGGGACTGGCGCACGCTACTCGGCGCGTCCTGCCGAGCCGTAACGCAATCAAGCTCGAATCCGGCAACTCTCCGATGCGCACCGCGACGTCGATTTGCTCCTGAGCCAGACTCAGCTTTTGATCGGTAGGGATCATCCTAACCTTGATGTCCGGATAGGTCTTGAGGAAGTCCGCGATGATCGGCATGAGAATGACGCGCCCAAGGCCCAATGGGGTCGTCACCGCCAGCTCGCCAGTCGGTTCGGTATACTCACCGGACGCTGTACGCTCCGCTTCGGTCACATCAGCGAGAATGCGCTTGCAGGCCGTAACGTAAGAAGTGCCTGTATCCGTTAGCACCAGCTGCCGGCTCGATCGGTTGAAGAGCTTCGTCCGCAGGTGAGCCTCGAGCTCGGATACGTTGCGGCTGACTGTTGTGAGCGGCGTTTTCAATCGCCGCGCCGCAGCGGACAAGCTCCCCTGCTCGACCACGGTCAGAAAGGTCGACATCGCTTCGAGGCGATCCATTGCATCCCCCTTCCGATATTTGGAAGAACGTCTTCCGATTTTGCCATAGCGCCCCGGAATTCGGAAGGCAGCATCGATCCCTGGCAGGTCGCGCGCACGGACGTCCCTTTCAAACGACCTTCCGCTGCCCGGAAGGACCGTTTCCACGGACGACCACTACACGGGGTCGCGTATCCGGCAGATCTTCATTGACGACGGCGCGTGAAGCCGGTCCTCGAAAACTGCAAGGAGAGTTCAATGACAAGACCTTTCGAATCCTATCGTTACGAGATCCAGCACGGCGACGATGCCGACTTCGTCGCGTACCAGCGCAAGTCGAGCGATGGCGCCTGGCAGACGATTTCCTCGTGGATGATCCCGGAGCCGGCGGATCATTGAGGCGGTTGGGCGGAGCCCCCGTCAGCCGGCCGTGACGAAAATCGCCAGGTTGCACTGCATGGCCCCAAGAACATTGGACTACAAATGCCCGTCATCCTCTCGACCATCGTGCTGCCTGCCGTCACGACCGGGCTGGACTCCTGTTCCGGCCTGCTGAGCACGGCTTGTGATCGGATCGCTAACCACCTCGGCCGGCGGACCGCCGTGGCATGCCTTCACGATCTCGACGACCGCGCACTGCGGGACATAGGCCTGACCCGTTTCCAGATGGAGGCGGCTGTCTTCGGCCGGGTGACGCATTCGGACAAAACGGACGAATTGATCTCGGCCGCCGCAACATATCCAGGCGGACGCCAACACGCGCCAACGCTGGAGGCGGCACCATGGAGCTGACGGTCGCCACGATCCTGGTCACCTTTGCCGGCGTGTTCCTAATCTGCTTCATGAAGGGCGCGTTTGGTGGCGGATTCTCAATTATTGGCATTCCGCTGTTGTCGATCGTGATGGACCCGGTCACCGCCGGCGGCCTTCTCGCTCCATTGTTCATCGCGATGGATCTGTTCGGCCTGCTCTACTGGAAGCCTTCGACGTGGTCGAAGCCGGACCTTCTAGCGCTGTTACCGGGGCTCGTGACCGGCATCGGACTAGGCTATCTGCTATTCCGCTTCCTGGACCACCGCGCCATCGCGATCGCGATGGCCGCGATCACCCTGATCTTTGTCGTGCTGTGGCTTGTTGCAGGCGCAGAGGTGACGACGCGCCCACGTTCGACGCCGAAGGCGATCACCGCCGGCCTTGCCGCGGGAGTCACGACGATGGTGGCGCATTCGGGCGGACCGCCGCTTGCGATGTATCTGCTGCCCCTCGGCCTCAGCAAGGACGTCTACGCAGGAACGACCAGCCTGTTCTTCACCGTCGGCAACGCGACCAAGGCGGTGCCCTGGCTCCTGCTGGTGAAGCCAACAGGTAACGTCTGGACATTGATGGCGCTTTGCGTGCTCGCCATTCCCGCTGGCGTGTGGGCCGGCTGGCGGCTGCACGGAAGTTTGGACCAACGCCAGATTTATCGGGTCTGCTACGGATTGTTGGTCGTGACAGCGCTGAAATTACTGTGGGACGGAGTATCCGGCTATCTCGTGTGAGTCAGCGCCAAGCGCCTCGAGCGCGCGAAAGCGTTATTGATCCATGGCGATCGGCCCTTGGTGGACACAGCGCTGGCGCTCAGCTTCTCCAGCCAAGCCAATTTCACGCGAGCCTTCAAGCAGGCGACGGGTTAGCGCCAGGTCAATATCGTCAAACGGCTGGATCGCAACCATTCCGGTTCTCTCTGACGGATGCCAGGCAATCGCTTTCGGTTTTTGGCCTGAACCTGCATGTCGCTGGCGCGCCAGTCATCAGCAACAAATGACAAGTCGAGAGCACGCAATGCAAAGCCGGTGGCCCGTCATACCACTATCCTCGCCCTCGTAAGCCACTGAGGGTGTGCTCGCCATGCCGATACGTCAGTACTTTGTTTGGGTAGGAAGTGCACTTCTCGTGGCGCTGTTGGCCGCCGATTGGTGGCTTCCAGGTCCCGCTGCTCATTCACATTCTGCGCTTCCTCCCAATGAAAGGGTCAATCTGCGCATCCATTCAGACCACAAATGGCCGGAACGCGTGGTGTTCGATACCGCGCATTCGGGAATGCAACTCGCCACAGAATTTGGATCCAAGCTGGATGTCGTTCCGGACCAAGACCTCATCCAGCCCGAGCAACGCAGCCCACTCGACGCGGTCGCAGCGATGGAAGGGGCTCAGGCCACGTCGACAGCAACAAATGACAAAGCATCGGCAATCCGGGCAAAGCCGCGGCCGCTCGGACCTCGTATGACCAGTGCAGCCAAAGCCGACTGACGGGAGCTGACATGAACGACGTTGTGACCCTCGCCATGTTCGCCGCCAAAGTGCTGTGCCTCATGGTGTTCGTGACCGTCCTGAAGCCCGACGGCAGCATCGGCGCCGTCCGGACACCGCCGCACCTCGGCCACTGCACCGAGGCGTCCGGAAATGCAGGCATGTGGGCTAGCGTTCTTCCCAGCAGCTTCGCAAGCCAACGTCGGTCCCCGCATTGCAGCTCCGAGCGGGATGCGCTGCTGAAATAACAATCCGCGGATGTCACAATCGTCATGACCCAGCCTTCCTCATTCTGGAATCGACATGCCGCCCTCCTCTTTTCGCTGAGGACGTTTGCAGCGGCGATGTCGGCATTCTCGATCGCGCTCCTGCTGGACATGCCGCGTCCATACTGGGCGATGGCCTCGGTCTACATCACCGCCAACTTGTTCACCGGGGCAACCTACTCGAAAGCCGTCTATCGCGTTCTGGGGACGCTGATCGGAGCGGCAGGCACGATCATCCTGGTCCCGAACCTCGTCAATGCGCCTGAGTTCCTCAGCCTCGGCATCGCGCTCTGGGTCGGCATTTGCCTGTACCTCTCGCTGATCGACGGCACACCGCGCAGCTATGTGTTCATGCTGGCAGGCTACACCGTGGCGCTGCTTGGGTTCCCAATCGTTGCAACGCCTCAATCGGCTTTCGACATCGTGGTCGCCCGTGTGCAGGAGATCGGGCTTGGCATCCTCTGCGCGAGCGTCGTTGCCATGATCGTGCTGCCACGAAGCGTCGCCTCTGGCATCACCGCGCAAGCCGATACCTGGCTCGCCGGTGCACGCCGGCTTGGCCTGGACGTCCTCACCGGCCGTGGCAGCGAACAGGATAGGGACCGCGAACGCATCCGCCTCGCCGCCGCAGCGTCCGAAATCGACCAGCTTGGGCGCCATCTCGGCTATGAGGTCGCCGCTTCCACGAATATTGCGCAAGGCTTGCAGCGCCTGCGACAGCACATGCTGTCGCTACTTCCCCTGCTCGGATCGATCGAGGACCGCAAGCTCGCACTCAATTCGGACGAAGAAGCGTCGACGCGCGTTGCCGCAATCTGCGCAAGGACCGCGCGATGGCTCGAAGACGGCAGCCGCAATGGTCAGGAGGCCGATGCGTTGCGCGCAGCACTTGACGAGGTTCGGCCCGTTCTGGACGTGGATGCGGGCTGGACCGACATCACGGTCGCCGGTCTCGTCATCCGGCTGCGCAATCTTGTGGACGTCATGCAGGATTGCCGGCTTTTGCGCGCGGCGATCGCCGATGGTCGCCATCCGGATTCGCTTCCGCTCGTGTTCAGACCTGACAGGTTGACCATGGCCGTCCCGCACCGGGACCACGGGTCTGCGCTCCTCACTGCCGCGTCCGTGGCGCTTGCCGTGCTGGCTTGCAGCATGTTCTCGATCGCGACCGGCTGGTCCGACGGCGTCGTCGCTCCGCTGTTTGCCGCCGTCGTCGGCAGCTTCCTCGCCGGCGCAGACGACCCACTTCCGACATTCCGCAACTTCTATGGCCTGTTTCTCATCGTCATCGCCATACATGGAATCTACCTTTTTGGCGTGCTGCCGCGGATTACGACGCTGGAAATGCTGATTGCCGCACTCATGCCGACTTTCCTGTTGTTCGGCTGGATGGCTGCGCGGCCCGCGACAGCGCGCGTCGGCTCAATACTTGCCATCTACATCTCAGTGCAATTGGCGCTGACTGAAAGCTACTCGGCCGATTTCTCGCTTTATGCCAACTCAAGTCTGGCGCTTATGTTGGGGGTCGCACTGACCGGCGTGATCTGCGGCATCGTTCGCCTGCTTGGGGCTGAGTGGATCGCAAGTCGATTGCTACGGAGCAATTGGACAACGCTTGCTGCGGTCGCAGAACGCAAATCGGACCAGGATCCTTTTGCCCTTGCCAGCCTGATGCAGCATCGCCTGGCGCTACTTGCGGGGCGGATCACCGTGGTTCCTGCCGAGGCAAAGAGCGACGCCGCAAGTCTCCGCCAGCTTCGAACGGCGCTGAATGTTCTCGACATCAGGCGGGTGAGCCCTGGCTTGTCGCGCCGCACAAGGGCGGCGATCGAAGCGTTCCTCGCTCGTCTTGCTTCGATTTGCAGGGCCCACCCGACCGGTCGGCTTCCCGATGCCCTGATCGGACAGCTCGACGACACGATCGCATTCACGTTGCAGGATTCGTCGGGCGAAGCCCACGCTGAGGTGCTTGTGAGTCTCGCCGGCATTCGCTCCGGGCTTTTCCCGGAATCGCCGCCCTATCAACCGCAGCAAGTCGAACAGAGGACAATCGCGGCATGAAATATCAACTTGATCTGTTCGGCGTGATCGTTCCGAGCCTCCTGCTCTGGAGCGTGCTTGCCTATGTCGTCGCTCGCGTCGTGAGCAAGGTGATTGGGCGCGTCGGTCTCTATCGTCATGTCTGGCATCCCGCGCTGTTCGATTTCGCCGTTTATGTCTGCATCGTCACCAGCTTCGTCTTCGTTTCCAAGGAGTTTTTCTCATGACCACGCCCGTTTCGTTCCCGAAAGCCTTATGGCGCGGGTTCACGATGAAGTGCCCGAACTGCGGTCAAGGCCATCTGTTCGGCCGCTTTCTGAAGGTGGTCGACAGCTGCGAGGTTTGCGGCGAGAATTACACGGCGCAACGCGCAGACGACCTTCCAGCCTATCTTGTGATCGCTGTCGTCGGCCACCTTGTCGTGCCGGCACTCCTTGCCGTCGAGATGGCCTATTCACCTCCTGTTTGGCTTCAATTGCTGATCTGGGTACCCATTACTGGGCTTGCGGCATTGTTTTTGCTGCAGCCTGTGAAGGGGACAATTGTTGGCTTGCAGTGGCAGACCGGGATGCATGACTTCGAAGCCGCCAAGCGCTGCCGGAATCGAGACACGCGCGATAGTGCCGTGCCCCTGCCGAACGTCGTCTCCAAGGAGTTGGTGTCATGAAAGCCCTTCTGAATTCGCTACGCCGCTTCGCGCTGACCGGTGTCGTGGTGCTTGCCGCAGTCTGGGCCAGCTACAAGCTGTGGGATTATTATTTTGAAGCGCCCTGGACCCGTGATGGTCACGTTCGCGCCGACGTGGTGCCCGTGGCTCCCGACGTCTCCGGCTTTGTGAGCGAGGTTCTGGTTCGGGACAACCAGCAAGTACAAAGCGGTGACGTGCTGTTCCGGATCGATCGGGCTCGGTACGCCATCGCGCTGGAACAGGCCGAGGCGGTGCTGGACGCCAGACGTGCCACGCTCGACAATGCCAATGCCGACCTGAAACGCTACAGTGCGCTGACAACCGATGTCGTTGTTTCCAGGCAGAGGATGGATCAGGTCGTCGCCACGCAAGCCACGGCAAAAGCAAGCTATGATCAGGCGGTCGCGGACCGCGCTCTTGCGAGGCTTAATCTCGATCGCAGCGAGGTGCGCGCCTCCGTCAGCGGCATCGTCACCAATATGGAGCTGCGACCGGGCGCCTACCTCACGCCCGGAAAGGGCGTGATGGCGCTGCTCGATACCGACACGCTGCACGTTCAGGGCTATTTCGAGGAAACCAAGCTGCAGCGCATCCACATCGGCGACCCGGTCAAGGTCCGGCTGATGGGAAGCAGCCATGTGTTGCAGGGCAAAGTGGAGAGCGTCGCGGCCGGTATCGAAGACCGGGATCGCAGCGCCGGTTCTACCCTGCTCGCCAACGTCAATCCGACCTTCAACTGGGTGCGGTTGGCCCAACGTATCCCGGTCCGAATCGCTCTCGATCGTACTGTGCGAAATGAACTCGTTGCGGGAGCCACCGCAACCGTCGAGGTGCTCGGGTCGGCGCCACGCGACGACACGAAAGAAGCCAAGGTGGACGAGGCGCCCCGCAGCACTCTAGCTGCCGCGTGGCGCGAGCCGCGATCGCATTCTCTCCATCGCGCGGCTGAGAATCCGCAAGTCAGATGAACTTGGTTCTATTAGAATGTTGGTAGCGTTTCTGGCAATGGTAAGCACTGGCATCTTCGCGGCCCATGTTTTCGATGCGCTGCGCACGAGCACCACGCGGCTGACCTGCCGGCTTCAGATCGGCCGGCAATTCGCTGAAGAAATCCCCGCACCCAAGCTGCGGAGCGCCCGTTGTACCCTCAACAGCGGAAATTGGCAGGCGACTTCGCGATGCCTGCTAGGGCCACGAACGGATATTGACGGAACGGCGGATCGTTCCCCCAGGATCAAATCCGTTCGTGGCGGCTACTGGGGGTAAAGCAGACGTGCCCCGCGCTGGTCGTCACTTCTGACCCTGACCCACCGTTGAAGCTGGCAACCAGTACTCACCCTCAGTCTGCAGCTGGTTCACGTTCTTGTCGGGCTCAAACACAGCGTGGATCCTCAAGAAGCCGCGAATACCCTCGTATTTTCCGGTGCCGCCGGTGTATCGGGTGACACCTGTGAAGGTGCTTTTCTTTGAACCATCGGGTCCGACCGTGGTTTGGCTCGTTCCGTCAAATTGAGAAAAGATCTTGTCGCCATTTTCGAACAAGGTTACGTCGTATCCCCAGGTTCGGCCATTGCGATCGATGTAGTCGGAATAACCTCGGCTCCATAACTCGGTGCGCTTGAGGTTCTCGCAGTTTGGCTTGTCGTTCGCATAGGTACGGTGGAGCTCGTAAACTCGGATCTGATGCCCAGGTACATCACCGACGTCGAGCACATGTTGCTGAGTATAGTTGGATTTAGCGGCCGTGGCATCCTCACTGACCTTGCATCTTTCTTGGGCCGACACTGTGGACAAAGAAATCGGGGTTAGCGCCAGACCGAGAGATATGGCGTACATAAAAGGTGTCTTGTTTGACATGGCGTTCCCTCCAGTTAAGGAGCGCGTGCCCATTCGAAGCCGAATTGATCCGTCAGGCGGATGCTGCGGCTCGGCACGGTTGATTATTGGAACGAGGTTCGTCGCCGACACTGCCTCGAATGCCGAACGCGCTAACCCAGCATGGACCCCGTCCGAGGGGGGTGTCAACGGCAGCGCGGCTGCAATTGCGATGTCTGAGTTGGGTCACAAGCTGAGACCTGCGCGGCCTGCCTAACCATGGTCGCCTCATCCCCGGAAGCAGACATGGCGGCTTCCTGAGCGAAAGTCAGCTAGGGGCCGATTGTGTTGAAAAAGGCGGCTGTTGCGACGCAGAGATATCAGTGATTCAGTCTGTCTAATTGGCAGGACTGAAGGTCATGATGGGGCATCGGCAAATCGAACAAGCTGCGTTGTTCTATGAGTT